>NZ_JBXWZQ010000163.1:0-12419 GCF_059432795.1 Nitrococcus sp.
TTGGGTGGAGAACTGCTGCGTCCAGTCGAAATAGCTCATGGTGGGCTGTTGCATGGCGTAAGCCTCCATTAGCGAGCCGTCTATCAGCTTCGACAACGCAAGCTGCGTTAAGTTGAGAGGCAATTAGTGGAATCAAGCCCCGGCCGCGGGCATGCGTACTGGATCGTGAATGGTCTGTCGCTCGATCAGTTCGCGGGCGTTCAAAAAGCGATCATTGCGCGGTTTGATGGTGATAAATCGGTTCACGACCTGCCCCGCGTGATGCGGCTGCCGGGGTTCATTCATCGGAAGGTAAAAGCCGACGGTAGCACCAAAGGCCCGTTCCTCTCCCGGATTATCGAGCTATCGGACGCGGCACCGTACAGCGCTGAGCGGATTCTTACCGAGTTCCCGCCCAATGCCGACGCAGGGGGCCGCCGCGATGGCGCGCCCGCCCAGCCAACCGCGGTCACGACGCACAACGCCGCCGAGCCACTCAACCTGTCACTGGGCGAAATGCAGCGACCGCTCCAGGACGTGGCCGGGGCGGGTTATGAGGACTGGCTGCGAGTCGGGATGGCGCTTCACCACGAGACTGCCGGCGACCTTGTTGGGTTATTTGTTTGGGATGAATGGTCGCGCTCCCGACCTAAGTACCCCGGCACCGCCGAACTAGAGCGCAAGTGGAGTACCTTCAGACCCAACGCCGCCCGCCCGGTGACAATGCGTACGGTGATTAAGGAGGCGAACGAGATCCGGCGCAAGGCGGAGGCCGCGGCCGATTTCCAGCCGGGGGCGGTCGGCCCCGCCCGTAAGTTCACCGAGTTTGGGAACGCTGACCGCCTCTTGGATCGGTCTGGTTCCAATTTGATGTTCGTGCCCGAGCTGGGCACGTGGTTCCAGTGGTCCAATACGAACTGGTTCGAAGCCCCGGCCGGGCTGGTGGAATGGCTCGCTCAGCTGACCGTGCGCGCCCTGCCGGACGAGTTGCGCGACGACACCCCGGACGAGGCGCGTTCAGCGTTGCTCAAATTCGCGGCGCAGAGCCAGAAGGCGAGCATGGTCGGGAGCATGGTCAAACTCGCTAGCTTCGACCCGAAAGTATGCGTACCCGCGGCGGCACTGGACAAGGAGCCGCATATCCTGGGCGTCGGCAACGGGGCGGTCGATCTGCGCACCGGCGAGCTGCTAGTGCCGGATCGTGAGCGGCGCATCACCATCGCGACGGGTACGCCATATGACCCAGACGCCCCCGCGCTACTGTTTGAGGAAACCGTTGGCGAAGCCTTTTACGGCGACGTGGAGACGATCGCGTTCTTTCAGCGACTTATGGGCTATGCGTTGCTCAGCCAGCCCCGCGAGGACCTCCTCGTCATCCCCTTTGGATCCGGCGCGAATGGCAAGAGCACAATCTTGGGCGCGATCGCTGACACCCTCGGACCCCACCTCAAGGGCGCGGACGCCGGTACCTTCCTCGATGCAGCCGGCGGCGGCAGTGGTGGTCCACGTGAAGACTTATTGCGCCTGCGGGGCGCCCGCCTGGTGTGGATAAATGAGCCAGACGAAGGTTCGGTGCTGCGCGAGGGCCTTGTAAAAGGGGTGACCGGCGGAGATCCGGTAACGGCCCGCGCGCCCTATGCACGCGCCTCGATTGAATTTGTGCCCAGCTTTGTGCCGATCTTATGCACTAACCATAAGCCTATTATCCGGGGCAATGACCACGGCATTTGGCGACGCATCATGCTCATCCCGTTTCGACGGCGTTTCGATAAAGACAGTGATGTGACAGCCGACGCTGCTCGCGGCCAGAAGCTCAAGGCCGAGTTGCCGGGAATACTGCGCTGGTGCGTTAACGGCGCGTTGGCCTACCAGCGCCACGGGCTACAACCTCCGACGGAGGTAATAGCCGCCAGCGCCGAATACCGCGACGACATGGACCTATTAACCGATTGGCTAGCCGATTGTTGCGAGATCGGCCCGCAGTGCGTCGCGTCGATGAACCAGCTGTGGCGCAGCTGGGAAAATTGGGCGCTTACTAACGGTGAGCTGCGCCTAATCCCGAATCGCAAGGTACTGGGTCGCAGGCTCGCTAATCGGTTTTCCTCAATTCGTGACAGTCACGGACTCAGGGGCCGAGGATTCAAGGGCGTCGCGGTACGTAATAGCTGGGATAACAACAGGGAATAGTTGTTGCGCTCTACTTCCACTTGGGGCGTTTGCGTCGTTTGCGACGTTTTTAATACTTTTTCAAAAAGTCCCATGGAAAAAATATATAAAAGTCTTTTATATTGGCCTCAAAACGTCGCAAACGTCGCAAACCATGGAGGATGAGATGGTAATAGACGCTACGAGACAAACCCATTAACTAAAATAGTACGCTACTAACTAAATATAGCGTGGAGACTAACTAGTGCTTATTTAGTTACACATATTAGTCCGTGTTGCCTGTAACCAACAAAATTAGTTGGAGGAAGCATGAGCGATGCAATTGCGGAATTCGGCCTCGACCCTGAAACCAACAGACGCACGTATCAAGCGGCGGACGTCGCAATAGTGGAGGCGAGGCGGCACCGGACACTCGACCAGGTGATGGCAACCGCCTCTCGGGAAGCGGCGACTGCTCATGAAAGCGGGCACGCTGTCATATTAGCGACTGAAGGAATCCCCGTAAAATCCGTCCGTATTCACAGGGGGCGCCACTTGCCCCGCTGCTGGAGTGGAGACGTAAGCTTCCCCGTCAAGGCGACAGTTCAAAAGTAGAGTTCCCGGCGATTTGTTGTCGAGCCTCAAGGGGCGTGCGGTCGCCAAGGGAATCATGTGGGCGCTCCTCGTTGTACTCCAGCATCCACCAATAGGTTGCCTCGCGCACGTCCTCCAAAGAAGCGAACAGATACTGGTCCAATAATTCTTCTCGGAAGGTGCGGTTGAAGCGCTCGATGTAGGCGATTTAATTCGGCTTGCCAGGCTGGATGTACTGAATGGCCATGCCGGCTTTTTGAGCCCAGCGGGCAAAGCTCTCCCCCAGGAACTCCGGACCGTTACCTATCGCGCCAGCGGGGAAGCTTACGCGACCTGTTCCGCCAGCACAACGACAAGGGGCGGCACTGGGCCGCCCCCTGCATTAGTTAACGCGATAACCCCTTCCGCGTCAGGCGATCAAGCTACGTTAACTTCGTCGTGGCGCATGCGCGTGCCGACCGATTCCAGGTACTCTTTATTCCTTCTAACATAAATAGCTCTGTCACCTTCGGCAACGAGCGCTCCCCAGAAATTGGAATGCTCGAATAGACGAGCATATTTAGGATCCAGGTACAAAATATATATAGGCCGTGGATTCTCTTTTATGGAGCGTTCTAAGTTGGCTACCACCTGCTGCAAAATAGTCTCCGAGAAAGGGTTGTAGAAATAGCAAACTAGTGGATACTCCGGCGGGACAAAGTGAGATGCGTTACCGCACACCGAGCTGACCTGAGTACAGCGCTGTGCCGGATTATTGTAACTTGCGATGTTAGTTTTTGCTATCTGATGAAGCTCTAGCGAGAATTCAACTCCAAGGATCCGCTGGAAAGGATAATTGGAGGCCAAACAAAGAACCCGCCCCTTACCTGATCCGTAATCTACAAAAACAAAACGGCTGAAATCGATATCCAATGACCCAATCATTTCAGTCACACAATCAACGTCGGAAGGCTGATAGCGCACTCCATGACGTGCGAGTCCGATCGGTACATCCAAATCGCCCATCTCTCTAACCCGGCGAGTCTTTATACCAAACTGTCGGTCAAACCTAGCCTCCTCTCGCTTAGCACGAAGCTCCGCTGGACTAAACGATTGTGCAGCATATTTTAGGTTAATTGCTCCAAGCTGAATCAGCTCTCGGGGGCCACGCCCCATAGACGCGCGCGCGATACGCTTCACCACCCCCAGTGGCCTGAGCAAACCATTCATACTTTTTCCCCCTCACGAAATAACCCGACTTAGCCACGTCGAGCTAATAATCCGGCGTGACATTCTTATGCGTTTAAATAACGCTCAGTGGGGGGAGGCTGCATACATAGTGCCAACTCTTGCCACGCGCACTGTTTTACCCGCATGGCAGGGGCATATGTCCATTGTTAGGCGGGAGCCACAGTTGTTATGCGGGCTTGGCGTAAAGGGATTTAACGCTCGAAGCGCTTGGCAGGCAGGTTATGCGGTAACATTCATCCGTAATACCCCCCCCATATAGCCCGGTGATAACCTAGCCACCGTGCCGCGCTCGGGATCGTCGATCAGTCTCTCCAGCATTTCGGGCTGAATCAGCCAATGGGGAACGGAGATCACCGCGAGTCTTTGAAATGCCTGTGATGGTAGCTCATGGTTTGGGCCACCTGTCGGCTTGCATCTCGCAACACAGCGCTGATGCGGTGTACGGCGGGCCCCTACCGGATAACAGGCGATTGTTGCGCTCTAGGGTAATGGGCGTCCCGCACTACGCGCGCACGCGGGTCATTCCGTCTCGTCTGCTTCAAGCGTTACCCTCGGACGAATCCGGAACTGGGCGACGCGGCGCTGACCGGCTTCGATCGCTGCGCGCAAGTCTATACCCCCGGATACCTCATGGCGCATTACGTCGCCGTAGCGTTTCGGCGCGAGCTTGCTCAAATACCAACGGCGAGCATCAAACCGGAGTCGGTCGCGGATAGGGCACCCGGTGCTGTTCTCCCCATCGGCAATCGCGATCACCTCATCGGCCATTGCATCAAGCGCTAGGTTCCGTGCTTCGTCATATCTGGCCTTGAAGCCGTGCTTGTCCTGCAGCGCCCACAGTCTCACGGAAGATTCATCCGGCACTCCCGGATCGCGGCATATCTTGCGCAGGGATTCGCCCCGAGACAGCCGCTCAAGAATGCGCTCCGCTAGCTCCGGGCTGTATCCGATCGTTTGCTTACGCGGCATGATGACGAACTCCGTGGCTGCACCGGGTCATCATACGCTAAGGGAGCATCCGTCCTCAGCCCCCCTACCATTTTCTAGTTGTGGGCCTGCATGTGGGCCTAAACAGAAATTCCGCTTTAAGTATTTGTTTTTAACATCTATATGGCGGAGAGAGAGGGATTCGAACCCTCGATGGGCGTTAGCCCATACTCCCTTAGCAGGGGAGCGCCTTCAGCCACTCGGCCATCTCTCCGGTATTCGTACTCAAATTCTGGCAACGCCATGCGGTTTACGGAAACTCACTCCGTGGGGGAAGCGCGTTGCTGTAGACTTCCCACCGTTGTCCGCTGGTGGTCGCCGCCTCGCGGCGCCTCCAACCGCTGTGTTTGGCTGTATCTGTCTTATGAGTTGCCGGGCCGCCTCCGCGGAGATGCCCCCGATCACCAGCGCCAAGCTCGCATCCGAGTCACCCATTTTGCTGGTACTCACTGGCGATAACCTCATGGAGGATCGCCAATCATTCATTAAGTCCACCCCCCTTGGGGAACCTATTGAATCCACGCTCCACGGCGTCGTTGCAGGATACGAGAAAAGCAGCATACGCGTAAACCCACATGCCGTGGAGCCGTCTTACTCCACCTCTTCGTTCCCGTCGCCGGATTCGGGCTTCTCCCGCTGCTCGCGCTGTATCCGGTCATAGATTTCCTCACGATGAACCGACACATTCTTGGGCGCGTTCACACCGATACGAACCTGATTGCCTTTCACGCCCAATACGGTCACGGTCACATCGTCGCCGATCATCAAAGTCTCACCAACTCGTCGAGTGAGAATGAGCATTTTTCAACTCCTCTCCTTGTTTTCTAATCCGCCCGGCTCCTGCCCGCAACGCCATGGCGCTTCCTGCGTCCTCACATCGCCGACAGCGTTTCCTTCGACATGCTCTCTACTCGCACGATGGCCGGAGCTCCCGACCATGTCCCGGAGGGCGGATCATCGACGCTACCGGCTCGGAGATCGACGTGAAACCAAGCTGTGCGGGTCGATCGGACGTCAACCACACCCCAACCTTCGAACCTAAACAAGCCAAGTGAAAAACAGTTAGTCTTTCTACAAAAGGAAATGAATCGTGAGCCCCTCACCATCGCTAGGACCGTCAACCCATCTCCGCGCCTTCCACTTTCACCGCGCGCCCTTCCTTGTCATCGAGATCAAAAGCTCTATGTAGCGCACGGGTACCGAGCTCCAGATACTTGTCGTCGACGACGACGGAGATCTTTATTTCGGAGGTGGAGATCATCTGGATATTGATCCCCTCATCCGCCAGCGCAGTGAACATCCGACTGGCGACCGCGGCATGCGAACGCATCCCGACGCCTACCAGCGAGAGCTTGACGATATTCGTATCCCCGAACACCTCGCGAGCGCCGAGCTCCCGGGCGTGCTTTTGGATGAGCTCAAGGGCTTTTTCGTATTCGTTGCGATGAATGGTAAACGTAAAGTCCGTCAAACCCTCCTTGCTGATGTTCTGAACAATCATGTCGACGTTGATATTAGCAGCGGAGACCGGGCCGAGGATTTGAGCGGCAATTCCCGGGCGGTCCGGCACGCCGAGGATGGTAAGCTTCGCCTCGTCCCGATTAAACGCAATACCGGAGATCAGCGGTTCTTCCATACCCTCCACCTCATAAGTAATGAGCGTGCCGGGGCCTTCCTCGAACGAGGAAAGCACGCGCAGCGGTACCCGGTATTTTCCGGCAAACTCAACGGCGCGGATCTGCAGCACCTTGGAGCCGAGGCTGGCCATTTCCAGCATCTCCTCGAAGGTGATCTGGTCCAAGCGCCGGGCGTTGGGCACCACGCGCGGATCTGTTGTATAGACCCCGTCCACGTCGGTAAAGATCTGACACTCGCCCGCGCCCAGCGCAGCGGCAAGCGCCACAGCCGTGGTATCGGAGCCGCCGCGACCGAGCGTAGTGATCGCGCCCGTCTCGTCAACACCCTGGAAGCCGGCCACGACAACAATGCGCCCCAGCTGCAAATCCTCGACAATATGCTCCTCGTCGATACCCAGGATGCGCGCCTTGCTGTGAGCACTATCGGTCAGAATACGTACCTGAGCGCCGGTATAGCAGCGAGCGGCCACTCCCAGGCGCTCGAGCGCCATCGTCATCAAGGCGATCGTCACCTGCTCGCCGGTCGAGAGCAGCATATCGAGTTCGCGCGGCGTCGGAGATTGTGAATGCGAGACCTCGTAGGCAAGCGTGAGCAACCGGTCCGTCTCCCCCTTCATCGCCGAGAGAACGATCACGACGTCGTTACCCGCGTTGCGCGTGGCGGCCGCCTTGCGGGCAACATGCTCGATGCGCGCAATGGTCGCTACCGAGCTGCCACCGTATTTTTGAACGATAAGCGCCATGCCTTGTTCATTCTCTCCTTGCTGCGCCCGAGCCGGGCAGGCTAAGGCTCGGCTCTAGCCAAACGCTCGTGCACCCATGCCGCAACCGATTCGAGTGCCTGCTCGAGGTGGGAGGGATCGCTCCCCCCGGCCTGCGCGAAGTCGGCCCTCCCACCGCCGCGTCCGCCAACTTGGGAAGCCACTGCATTGATGAGATCCCCGGCCTTGACACGGTCGGTGTAGTCCCTCGTCACCCCTCCGACCAGGCGCACCTTGTCGCCGTCCACGCTCGCCAGGACGACCACGGCACTGCCGAGCTTCTGCTTGAGCTGATCCAACGTATCGCGCAGCGAACGGTTGTCCCCGCCTTCAACCCTAGTCGCCAAGACATTGACTCCGTCGATCATGACGGCCTGTTCCACGAGGTCGCTGCCGGCCTGGCTGGCGAGCTTCTGCTGCAGGCGCGCCGACTCCCTTTCCAGCTGGCGGCCACGCTCGATCTGCTGCTCGAGACGCAGCTCAATATTGTCGCTGCTGCAGCGCAGCAATTCACCCGCTCGAGCGAGCTGCCGGGACACCGACGCCGCCCACGCCACAGCAGCCTCGCCGGTGATCGCTTCAATGCGGCGAATTCCGGCCGAAACGCCGGTTTCAGAGACGATCTTGAAGAAACCAATATCGCCGGTGCGGCGTACGTGGGTCCCGCCGCATAGCTCCGTTGAGAAGTCGCCAAACCGCATCACGCGCACCGTATCGGCATACTTCTCGCCGAATAGTGCCACCGCGCCGAAATCCATCGCCTCGTCGTAGCTCATGTAGCGCACGTCTGCCGCGTCATTTGCGCGGATCCACTCGTTGACCAGCCGCTCGACTTCCTCGATCTGCTCGCGTCCCAGGGGCTCGAAATGCGTGAAATCGAAACGCAGACGATCCGCAGCGACCAATGAGCCTTTCTGCTTGGCGTGATCGCCGAGCAGCTTGCGCAACGCGGCGTGCAACAAATGGGTGGCGGAATGGTTGAGCACGGTGGCCTGGCGCAATGCGATGTCGACACGCGCGCCCACCTTGCAGCCCTCATTGAGGCAGCCACGGTGCAACACACCAACGTGCCCGAAGGCGGCGCCGTATTTGATTGTATCCCGGACCTCGAACTCCACGCCGGGCGCCACCAACCACCCCCGGTCACCCACCTGCCCGCCGGATTCGGCATAGAAAGGCGTTCGATCCAGCAGCACCATGCCCTCCTGACCCGATTCCAACCGAAGCTGCCGCGTGCCCTGGGCATAGAGCGCGGTGACTGTACCCTGATCGCGCAAATGATCGTAGCCAGTGAATTCGGTCTGGCCCTCGAAGTCAGCCGCCGCCGCGTATTCAGCCTTGAAGGCGTTTGCCGACCGGGCGCGCTCACGCTGCACCGTCATGGCCTGCTCGAAACCGGTCACATCGAGCTCGAGGCCGCGCTCGCGCGCGATGTCGCCCGTCAAATCCACCGGGAAGCCGTATGTGTCGTAGAGCTTGAAGACGGTGTCGCCGGGTATGGTCTTGCCTTTCAAGTGTCGCAAATCCGCCTCGAGCAGCTTCAAGCCCTGCTCCAGGGTCTCGCGGAATCGCTCCTCTTCCTGCTTGAGTACGCGCTCGGCCTGCGCTCGCCCCTCCGCGAGCACCGGATAAGCCGCACCCATCTCCTCCACCAGCGCCGGCACCAGGCGGTAAAAGAACGGCTCCTCGATGCCCAGCTTGTAGCCGTGGCGAACGGCGCGGCGAATGATTCGGCGTAAAACATAGCCGCGTCCCTCGTTCGCGGGGAAAACCCCGTCGACGATCAGAAAAGCGCAAGCACGAATATGGTCCGCGATCACGCGCAGCGAGCTGTTGCTCGAATCGCCGGTACCGGCAACCCGCGCCGCCGCCTGAACGAGATGCCGAAACAGATCGATCTCGTAATTGTTGTGCACGCCCTGAACGACGGCGGCGATGCGCTCGAGCCCCATGCCGGTGTCGACGCAGGGCTTGGGCAGCGCCGAGAGCTCTCCGTGCTCGTCGCGATCGTACTGCATGAACACGAGGTTCCAGATCTCGACAAAGCGATCGCCGTCCGCCTGCTCCGAGCCGGGCGGACCGCCGGCAATCTCCGCGCCATGGTCGTAGAAGATCTCCGAGCAAGGTCCGCACGGCCCGGTATCCCCCATGGCCCAGAAATTGTCGTGCGCCCCGATGCGCGAAAACTGCCCGGGCGACACCCCGATCTCTTCGAGCCAGATATTGGCCGCCTCGTCATCCTGCTCGAATACCGTCACCCATAAGCGCTGCGGGGGTAGCTTCAAGACCTCGGTGAGGAAACTCCAGGCATACTGAATGGCCTCGCGCTTGAAGTAGTCGCCAAAGCTGAAGTTGCCCAACATCTCGAAGAAAGTGTGATGACGAGCCGTATAGCCCACGTTCTCCAGATCGTTGTGCTTGCCTCCGGCGCGCACGCAGCGCTGCGCGCTGGCCGCGCGGCTCTGCACGCGCCGCTCGCGTCCGAGAAACACCTCCTTGAACTGCACCATTCCGGCATTGGTGAACAGCAGCGTCGGATCGTTCGCCGGCACCAGGGGGCTGCTAGGCACGATCTCATGGCCGTTTGCACGAAAATAATCGAGAAACGCCTGCCGGATTTGCGCGCTTGTATTTGCCATGCCTATGTCGTGCTGCTTTACTCTACTGGTGCGCGAACCATCGTCCGCGCCCCGTTGTCTTGAAATAACTTACGGATCTGCTCGCGGGTGAAGCCCCGGTTCAAGAGCCACCGGAAACGGCGTTCCCGCTCTTTGCGGGAGGCGGCCGAAGCGTCTCCGAAGCGCTTGGCGCACGTTCGCTGCGCCAATTGCGACCACTCGGCCTCACTCCATTGTAGATGGGAATCGGCGAGTGCCTCGTCGACACCGCGGTGCCGCAGCTCGGCACGTATCCGCAACGGCCCGTAGCCACGACTACGCCGGTCCTCGACGAGCGCCGCGGCATAACGCGCATCGCTCAGCCAGCCTTCCCGGGCGAGCTGCGCGACCAATTCCTCCACCAAGCCGGACGCATAGCCGCGCCCTCGCAGCTTGTGCGCGAGCTCGCAGGCCGAATGCTCGCGTCGGCTCAGCACGCGCAGCGCACACGCCCGCGCGGCGAGCCGCATCTGCTCATCGCCCATGTTCAGGCCTCGATCGGGGATTCCCGCGCACTTTCCGCACTGGCGTCCTGAGTGGCGGAGGCCGGCTTGCCGAGCAGCTGCTCTCGCAGTTTGCTCTCGATCTCAGCGAATATCTCCGGATGTGCCTTGAGGAAGTTGCGGGCGTTGTCTTTGCCCTGCCCGATCCGCTCCCCGCCGTAGCTGTACCAAGCACCGGCCTTCTCTATGAGGCCCTGTTTGACGCCGAGCTCGATGAGCTCGCCCGGGCGCGATATTCCCTCGCCGTAGAGAATTTCGAACTCCGCCTGCTTGAACGGCGGAGCCATTTTGTTCTTCACCACCTTCACCCGGGTCTCGTTGCCGATGACCTCATCGCCCTTCTTGATCGCGCCGATCCGGCGGATATCGAGGCGCACCGAAGAATAGAACTTGAGCGCATTGCCGCCTGTCGTGGTCTCCGGATTGCCGAACATCACGCCGATCTTCATTCGAATCTGGTTGATGAAAATAACGAGGCTGTGGGAACGCTTGATGTTCGCGGTAAGCTTGCGTAGCGCCTGCGACATCAGCCGCGCTTGCAGGCCGACATGGGAATCGCCCATCTCGCCTTCGATCTCGGCCTTCGGTGTCAGGGCGGCAACCGAGTCAACGACGATGATGTCCACGGCACCGGAGCGCACCAGCATATCGGTGACCTCCAATGCCTGCTCACCCGTATCGGGCTGAGAGAGGAGCAGCTCGTCGACATCAACCCCGAGCTTCTGGGCGTAGTCGGGATCCAGCGCATGCTCGGCGTCGACGAACGCCGCCGTGCCCCCGGCTCTTTGAGCTTCGGCGACTGCCTGCAGCGTCAACGTCGTCTTGCCCGACGATTCGGGACCGTAGACCTCCACAACCCGGCCTCTCGGCAGGCCGCCGATACCCAAAGCAATGTCCAGACTGAGGGAGCCGGTGGAGATGACGGGAACGTCACGCACCGCGCGCACGTCACCCATGCGCATCACGGTGCCCTTGCCGAATTGCTTCTCGATTTGCCCGAGTGCGATGCTCAGCGCTTTCTTGCGGTTCTCGTCCATTCCCATCCCCTGCGGTCGCTGGATGCCGTCGTCGTCCTGAGACAATGGCAAATGATTAATTATTTCATATTCCCAGGGGACGTCCCACCCCCGCTAGGCGGCCAACCCCTTGTGTTTCGAGGCTGTAGCGGCCATTCACACAAAATCTGGTAATGAGCCCCGGCCAGTTCCAGACGTGAGCGGATCAAGCTGATCCGCTCGATTGACCAGACGACCGGTGAGACGTTGTGAAAAGCATGCGGCGCCGAGCGTCGCGCAATGGTCATGTGTGGGGCAAAACGCCGGCCGGGAACCGAAAAGCCCGCCTCGCGCAGTTTCTGTATGAGTTCCTGGTTAAGGCGTCCCAGCATCGCCGGCGCATGGCTGGGCGCGATCCAGGAGATGCGTTGCCGTGGCCAACAACCGATGCGGTCCAAGTCGAGGGAAAACGCCGCCACCTCCAGATTCGCACCGAGACTCCGCACCCGCAGCATCGCCTCGCCCGCCACGTCGCCTAAAAACGCCAACGTCACATGCAGGTTCTTGGGCGGTATCAGGCGTCCATCAGGCACCCACTGCCGTGCCAGCCCCGCAACGGCGCCGCGAACCGCCGCATCGGGCCATAACGCCAGGAACAGACGTTGAGTCTCACCCTTCGAGTCATCGGCGAGCATGAAACCAGCCAACCCGTCGCGCCCGTCACATCCTCAATGCCGCGAGCCTAGCACGGAACCGCACCCGCGCCATCGCGCCACGGCACTTCCAATCGTCGGTGGGAAAGCCCCCTAGCTGTGACTTCTCAGTAGGTTGTTCACTCGGGGCTTACCCGGAAGAATGGAGGTGCAAACCAAACCCAACCTCCGAGGGCCCCGAATGAACACTCACAAAAATGCCCGATTGACGGTGCATG
>NZ_JBXWZQ010000164.1:0-11106 GCF_059432795.1 Nitrococcus sp.
CATGGCCGCGTAGGGCCGTTGTGGCGCGCTCCAGGTACACCGTGTTCCACAGCACGATAGCGGCCGTCACCAGGTTCAGACCGCTGGCGCGGTAGCGCTGCTGCTCGAAGCTGCGATCGCGAATTTCGCCCAAGCGGTTGAAGAACACGGCGCGGGCCAGCGCGTTGCGGGCCTCACCCTTGTTCAGCCCGGCCTGCACGCGGCGGCGCAACTCGACGCTTTGCAGCCAATCCAGGATGAACAACGTGCGCTCGATGCGGCCCAACTCGCGCAGCGCTACGGCCAGGCCGTTCTGACGCGGGTAGCTGCCGAGCTTCCGGATCATCAGGGAGGCCGTGACCATGCCCTGCTGGATCGAGGTGGCCAGCCGCAGGATGTCGTCCCAGTGGGCGCGCACGTGCTTGATGTCGATCGTGCCGCCGATCATCGGTTTCAGCGCGTCGTAAGGGACATCACGCTTCGGGAGGTAGAGCTTGCGGCGGCCCTTGAAACGTGTCGGGTTGGCCAGAAACGCGGCGTCGAGCGCGTCCTGCCGGGCGGCGCGCAGCGTCTGGGCGTGGCCGTAGTGGTCGCTTTGCGGGGTCATGTAGCCGATGCCCGAATGACGGTGTTCGGTGTTGTACCAGGCGAAGAATGTTCGGCAATGAGCGCGCGCGTCCTCGACCGAGCCGAAGCGCGCGGGAAAGTCGGGGCGGTATTTCATCGTCTTGAACTGCGACTCGGAGTACGGGTTGTCGTCCGAGACGTGGGGGCGGCTGTGACTCTTGACGATATCGAGATCGACCAACGAGGCCGCCACGGGCTTGGAGCGCATGCTCGCGCCGCGGTCGGCGTGCAGGGTGAGCACGCCGGGCGCGATGTCGTGCCGGGCGACGGTGTCGGCGATGAGTTGCTCGGCAAGTTCGGCACTTTCGCGCTCGGCGATCAGCCAACCCACGACGTGGCGGCTGAAGATGTCCAGGATCACGTACAGATGGAAGCGGGTCCACTTGGCCGGCCCCTTGAGCTTGGTGATGTCCCACGACCACACCTGGTTGGGCGCGCGCGCCAGCAGCTCGGGTTTGGCGTAGACCGGATGGGCGAGTTGGCGGCGCCGTTCGCGACACGCTCCGTCGACCGCGAGCAGGCGGTACACGGTGCGCACCGAGCCCAGATAACGGCCCTCATCGAGCAGCGTCGCGTGCACGGCCGCCGGCGCGGTGTCGGCGAAGCGCTCGCTGTCGAGGGCGTCGCGCAGCGCCTGCTGCTCCTGCGCATCGAACGCCAGGGGCGGGCGAGGCCGGGCGGCGCGGGGCGCGGGCGGGCCCATCAGCGCTGCGCGCCGCGCCTGCGCTCGACCTCGGGCGGGGGCGCCCCGCCAAACGCCCACGGCCTGGCAGGCAGCCCCTGTGCCGATGGCCGGGGTGAGTTCCTGCACCCCGATCATCATGGCTTGTCGGGCGCCTCGTCGATCGGATTGCCCAACAACGCGGCAACTTTTTTTGGACCTCGATCACCAACCTCGCCTTGTCGAGCTGGTGCTTCAGGCGCTCGTTCTCGCGCGTCAGTTGCGCGATGTGCAGCGCATCCGCCCGGCTCGGGTCGAGCTTGGGGCCGCGCTTTTGCGGCGCGAGCGCGGCCAGCTCCGCGGCCGCACGCTGGCGTCGCCAGCTACTCGGGCTTGAGGAGTACACCCCCTCGCGGCGCATCAAGGCTCCGATCTCGCCAGGCCTGGTGCAGCGGTCGGCCGCTTCCAGGATGCGCTTCTTGTCGGCGTTGGAGAACTGCCGGCGTCGCGCTCGCGGCACGACCTCGGAATCCCGCCCGGCATCCTGGCCCGAAGCGGCGCCAGAAGAGGACAGTACGTGCATCGTTGCCTTGGAGTGTTTGTGGGTCGTCATGCCTACCTCGTTGCTCACTAAATTACCGCGGGTAGGTGGCGCAGGTCATATTGGCACAGGGCGGGGCATGTCTCTCCGCACTGGCGAGAGCGCTCACTAGCAGCTAGTCTGAAAGGCATGACCGACCGAACCACTGGCGTAGACCTCGCGGATGCAACATGACAGCCGTGATCATTAATTTACTTTGCATCCAATCAAGGATAATAGTGCCGGATCGGAAGAATACCAAGGCAGACTACGGAGCATGATCAAATGCAGCTGAAAGATGTTTTGAGCCAGTATCCGGAGGAAGGTCTCGATCAACTTGCCCGAGACAAGTTGGACGAGATCGCAAACGTTCGATTGCCCCGAGCCGTTCTTGAGCAGGAGATTGCAGCAGCGCTTTGTTCTTTCAGCTACATAGCCGAGGTTTTGGTCGCATCACATCCTCCCACATACGCATTTGTGAAGCTTTTAATGGAGGCATCGGATCACACGGTTCCAGCTGCGGGTTTCAGGGAATTGGTCATGCAGCGCACCGATGAGACCACGGAGTGGATCGTCTCCGGGAAGGGTCTGCCATCAAGGAAAGAGAATGAATATCGTCTTTACCGGGCTTTGCTACTGGCCGCGTGGGAAGATGGTAGTGTGATCAATGCCAGTGAAGCGAACCTGCTTGAGGTGCTCCGCTCCGAGCTTGGATTGACCATGCGGGAACATTTACTGTTCGAACATCATCCGGAGGTCCGTCCTATCTGGGATTCACCACGGGCATACGAGAATGCCCGCAATTACCTTCTGGCTCGTGGCTTGGTTCTCACGATCGAGGACCGCTACGTGCTAGCTGATGAAGTCCGAGTTCAGATAAGACGCTATTGGGGGATGGAGCTGCATGATGCTGATTATCGTAAGCTTTTGGACCAACTCACCGGTAGGGATCTTCGTGGGATTCTCGAAGCCGCCGGGTTGCAGTTGAGCGGTTCGAAGGAAGAACGGATTGAGCGCATCGTCACTGGGTTGGTCGCCCCTTCCTTCGCACTTGATCGCCTATCCATTTATGAGCTCAAGGAGCTTGCCCGTTCCCTTGGCTTACAGGTTTCCCTTGCCAAGGCCGACCTTATCTCCAAGGTTGTTGGGCACTTTGATCGCCCAATGGCGGGTAAGCTTATCGAGCGAGCCGATCCGCGAGAGTCTGGCAACCGGGTAGGCGATGTGCGTCTTATCGACGATGATCGTCTGAAGGAGCTTTTATTGAGGGTATCTGGAAATCAGCTTTACGAGATGTTGGCTGGCCTTGGCTTGCAAAGATCCGGATCCAAGGGGGAACGTGTCCAACGCCTGATGAATAGCGGCTGTTCAGAACGCATCATTCTCTCTCAGCTCCGCCGCACTGAACTCATCCGGCTCTGTCGGAAATTGGGATTGCCGCAATCTGGTCTCAAAGACGAAATCGTCGAACGGTTGATTAGTTCATCCCCACAGGACGAAGATGCCGAGACCGATGAGGTTGCAGTGCTTCAGATGCCGTCACCAGTCGAGACCGATGTTCAGGGGGACGCTGAGCGTGCGCAGACAGATTTGCGGGAAGGGCATCGGCCCGATGTGCTCGGGCTTCAGGATATAAAAAGCATATTCCCGGACCTCGGTGCTGATGAGCAGATAATGCTCGCTCTGCTTCGAGAAGCCCGTTCCCTCAACGAACGCGATATCCAGAGATTGGCTTCACGGCACGGTCTTGGCTGGATGTTGCCCAAGGCGCATATGGCCGAACTTCTCAGAAACCTCGCTTCATCCAACAGAGCGCCCATCCGCGTACGCAGTACGGGATCCGCAAATATCTACGAGTGGGTAGAAGCATCAGACCATGCTGGTCAGGAGCTGGACCGCTGGGCCGCTCGGGATGTCATAGATGCTTTGCGTCAAGGTGTTGTCCCAGAACACGATCTGGAAATGCTTTTTGTAGGACAGGATGCAGCGCGCCAGCACCTTCGGGAACAGCTTGAATACATAGCCACCGGACGCAGTGCGTTCAAGTTCATCCGCGGAGCATACGGCTCGGGCAAATCGTTCATGTCAGCCTGGCTTCGGGATCAAGCGCTGCGGGCAGGCTTCGCCGTCTCAAGTGTACGGGTCAGCGCGGAGCTTTCGCTAGCCGATCTGTCCAATTTTTATACCGGCCTCATGGACGGTCTACGGACACCGGAGAAGAGAGGTGCCAGCAGTTTTTCCGACATTCTGGAATCCTGGCTACTTGCTATCCAACGAAAAGCTGCACAGGTTGAAGGGCTGTCGCCGAACGAACCGTCTGACCGAAAACGTCTTGCTGAGGTGGTTGGAGCACGCATCAATGACGAGCTTTCGCAGTTGTCCGCCCATGACCCAGGACTAGCACCCGCTCTTGGTGCTTTTTATGAGGCTCGTGCCCAAGGAAATGAAGAGAAAGCCATGGTGGCGCGAGCTTGGTTGCGCGGTGATCGGAGTTTATCCAACGCATCGCTGCGACAAATCGGTGTCAGAGGTGGGTTAGAGCCAGAGCAGGTTCTTCCGAGGCTGAGGGCATTCCTTGAGGTTATTGCCATTACTCACCTGCGGGGTTTGGTAATCCTTATCGATGAGCTCGAGCTTGTCCGGCGTCGCCCCCATAAACAGACACGCGATCAGGCCTACGAGACCCTACGCGCCTTGATCGATGAGGCGGGGGAGAACCGTTTGCCTGGATGCCTGCTGGTATGCACCGGCACGGACACATTCTTTGACGACCGCCGTTACGGACTTGCCAGCTACGAGGCACTGCTTCACCGCATTAGTGCACCAGAACTCGGCGAGGGACATCGGAGTATGAGGCAGCCGGTAATCCAGCTCGACGGTTTGAACGAAACCCGACTCAGGCAGGTCGCAATGCGGACTCGAGACATCCATGCTGTCGCCTACGGGTGGCCCGCCACCGAAGGCGTCACTGATGCGGATATCGATTCGCTGGTGCAGAAGTGGACGAGTTTTGGTGGCGAATGCATTGACAGGCTACCGCGCCCCTTCCTTCGGCAACTCGTCCACGTGCTTGATCTTTGTGAAGAAACTCCTGAGATTTCGGCGAGCGACTGCTTCATTGAACCGGAGAGCGACCCGGAAGCGAACGAAGCTTTGATGAGGCTCGTTGCCGAATAGGTAAATGAACTCATGAGTACACTGGAAAAGCTGCATCCGGGACTTCAGCGTTGGGTCAAAGAACAAAATTGGAACGGACTCCGACCCATACAGGAAGTAGCACTGGAACCCTTGTTTAGCGGTGTCAGCTGTGTCATCGAAGCGCCTACAGCCGGCGGTAAAACCGAGGCAGTCCTGTTTCCAACGCTGACTCGGGCTGCACAACAACCTCAAGACTCGGTGCAGGTACTCTATATTGCGCCATTGCGGGCACTGCTTAACAACCTGGAAGGTCGAGGAGAGGGTTACGCCCGTTGCTGCGGTTTGCATGCTTTCAAGTGGCACGGTGATGTCAGCCAAACCGCTAAGGTCGCGAGCCTGCAGAGTCCGCCACACCTGCTACTCACAACTCCCGAGTCCATAGAGGCAATTTTGCTTCGCAAGCCAGGGTGGCGCCGGTTTTTTCGAGACATTCAGACCGTGATCATCGATGAGGCACATAACTTTGCCAGTGGTAACCGGGGCGGACATCTGCTTGCCCTGCTTGAGCGGCTTGAGCGTGGAACCGGCAGGCAACCCCAACGGATTGCGGTAAGTGCGACCATCGGCAATCCCGACGCTCTGTGTCAGTGGCTAACCGGTGATCGTAGTCCGGCGTTCCGGATTCACGTTCCGACAATACATGCTCAACGAAACGACTTTTTGTTGCACCACTTCTATGACGCCGCCGAGACCGAAGACACGCCGATAAACCAGCGCGCCGGTTGGCGTTTGCTTGAAACCCTCACCGCCGAGCTTAAGAATCGCCGAGTCATTACTTTTGTCCGCTCACGCTCAAAGGCTGAAGATTTTGCCAAGGCGATCCAGAAATTCAGCCATAACCGTATCAGAGTCCAAACTCATCATTCCGCCGTTAGCAAGTTCTTCCGGGAAGAGGCAGAACGTTTGATCCAGATTGCCGGCGAAGAGGGGATCGAGTCCATCATCAGCACTTCCACTCTGGAACTCGGGATTGATATCGGTGAACTGGATCGCGTAATCCAGATCGACGCACTATCCAGCCCCAGTGCCTTTCTACAACGTGTCGGTCGGACCGGACGCCGTCCAGGAAAGCCAAGATGTTTCCGAGGGATGACGCAGCAGAACGACGACCTCTTGTTACTCACCGCAACCGTATCACTGGGCTTGGAGCACCAATCCGAGCCTCTCCGACTGCGCCGACGCGCTTTCCATCTACTCGCTCACCAAATGCTTTGCATGGCTCTCCAGGAACATGGAGTAACGCCCGATTCCGCATGGCAAACGCTCCGCCACGCTCATGCGTTCACTGGAATCAAGAGAAACGAGTATGACGTTCTCATTCAGCATATGTGCACCGAGGAATTTCTACGTGAAGCTGACGGTGCTCTGGTTCCCGGTACCGCTGCCGAAAAACGCTACCTCAAAGCGGGCTGGCGAAAGCTCTTCGCCGTCTTCAACACGGCCCCGCTCTACGAAGTCATGGAAGGCCAGACACAGGTCGGCACACTGGATACCGCCTTTGTAGAAGGCCTGGAAGTTCCGTTCTTCTTCACCCTCGCTGGCAGACTGTGGAAAGCGGAAGAGGTACACCATGACCGCCACACCGTGAAAGCCAAGCGTGCCCGCGAAGGCAATGCGCCCAAGTGGGATTCGTTCGGCGGTCCTGATATCCCTTTTGAAACCGCGCAGCGAGTTGGCGAATTCCTTCATGGATTTCGAGAACTTCCATCGTTCCTGGATGAATCAGCCCTTGCTGCACTGGAGTTCATGCGCATCTTGACGCCCGATTATTCGGGCTGGTCCCCCAGATCGATCAAATGTATCACTCCCGAAGGGGGAAAAATAATCTTGCGGACTTACGCGGGAGACACCCTGAATCGCACTTTGGCAAAGCTATTGGAGGGCAGAGGCCTGAAAGTAAGGGGAAACTACGCCGATGTGACCATCGAAAAGGGACAGGTCGATTGTGAAGACTTACGGGAATACGTGTTGAATGCATTGTTTGATGTCGCTGTTATGGATGACACGTCGGCTGTCATGGAGTCATTACTACTGTCGACCCAACGCCCATGGCCATTTTCACCTTTTGCAGGCATGTTACCAGAGGAGTTGGTCAAAGCGACACTCGTTGATTTGACGACCGATATGGAAGGGTTGCGGTTTTTTCTCAAAGATTGTGTGCATTAGCTTTACGATGCCCTGCTGCCGTGTCAGATCGTACGGATGTCAAGCTAGGCGAGGGGCTTGGCTGTATGGAGGCTGCATTCCCGGTTTCTCCGGCACGCACAGCCAGGATAGGACGCTCGATGAACACAACGAGAAGCTCAAGGAGGTGGTCGCGATGTTGCTGGAGGGTGGTAAAACCGCCATGGCTTCCGAATTCGTGGACGTACAGACCGTCGCCGTCCGAGGATGAGCCACTATCAGCCTCCATTCACTATCACCCTCGAAATCCTGCAACTGGTCGAGGAGATCGGCGAGACTCTGGGGCACTGGTCGGCAGTGTCCCGCGACCGGCTTGCACCCGAACTCAGACGCGGCAACCGCATTCGCACGATCCAGGCATCGCTGGCCATCGAGAACAACACCTTGAGCGTGGAGCTGGTGACAGCGGTTTTGGAAGGCAAGCGGGTACTGGGTTCGCCGCGTGAAATCCAGGAAGTGCGCAACGCGTTTGCCGCCTATGAACACCTCGACCGATGGAACCCGGCTTCGCTGCATGATCTGCTGGCCGCGCATGGAATACTGATGGCCGGCCTGCTGGACGAGGCGGGCCGGTTCCGCTCCGGTGGCGTGGGCATCTATCACGGCGCTGCGCTGGTGCACATGGCGCCGCCGGCGGATCGGGTGCCCTTGCTGATGCAGGACTTGCACGAGTGGCTGGCGGGAGGCGAACAGCACCCGCTGATCGTCAGCTGCCTTTATCATTACGAGTGCGAGTTCATTCATCCCTTTGCCGACGGTAACGGTCGGATGGGGCGATTGTGGCAGACGCTGATTCTGAGCCACTGGAAACCGTTGCTGGCGTTTCTCCCGGTCGAGACCGTGATTCGCGACCGGCAATCGGACTACTACGCGGTCCTGGCGGAATCCGATCAGGCGGCCGATGCGACGCCTTTCGTGACCTTCATGTTGCAGGCCCTGCTCACCGCCATGCGGGAAGTGGTGCTGACCGACCAAGTAAGCGACCAAGTAAGCGACCAAGTAAAACGCCTGCTCGACGCGTTCCACGGCAGCGAGGCACTCGGCGCTGCCGAACTGATGGACCGGCTCGGTTTACGGCACCGGCCCACGTTCCGGAAGAACTATCTGCAACCGGCGCTGGCCGCCGGGCTGATCGAAATGACCGATCCGGCGTCACCGCGCAGCCCGGCACAGAAATACCGGCGCCGATAGTTCGCGCCGGAGGCCGGTGGTTTTAGCTCTCCGGGTCGCGTGCCTCGGGATACTTGGGCAGATCGTCGCTCATTCCGACCCAACTCAACCAGTTACTCGTGTACGAGTGATCCTTGGGCGGCAGCCGTTCCGGATCATCGAGGCTGTAGGTGGTGATGTCGATCTCGTCGGCTGCGTCGTCGTGCTCGAAAGTCAGCTGGGTGCCGCAGTTCGGACAGAACCTGCGCGTCGCCTTGCCGCTCGACCGGAAAGCGGTCGATGTACCGCGAACGAAGCGGAAACCGGAGCGGGGGACGCTGAACCAGGTGACGAACGGCGCGCCCGTGGTCCGGCGGCAGATCGAGCAATGGCAGTTGGTCTCGTGGAAGGGCGTACCGCTCGCCTCGTAGCGGATCGCGCCGCAGAAGCAGCCGCCCTTGAGCGTGTCCATGGTTCGGCTAGATCAACTCGTCCGAGCGGTCGTCGGTTTCCCCGAAGCGGCGCAGGGCCGGCGGCTTCATGCCCTCGTAGAGTGTCTCCAGCCGGGCGTTGATCTGCCGGCTCTGCTGCTCGAACAGCGAGTTGCCCTGCAGGTCGCTATCGACCAGGAAAGGGCCGAAGTTCTCGACCTCGAACAGCCACATCGCCTGGGCCAGACCCAGTTCGTCGATCCAGAACACGTCGCGCACGCCCTTGATGCCGCGCCCGAGCAGGGCGCCGGTGCCGTAGCCCACGGTGGTCAGATAGACCGCGCCCACAGGTGCGAGGATGGACTTGTAGTCGGCTTCGGACATGCCGGCCTTGCCGATCACGATGCGGGTACCGGTCAGCTCCAGCCACTGTTTCATCCACTTGCTGAAGCGGAAGCTGGCGGTGGCGGTGACGCCGCCGATCTTGAAGTGCCCGGCTTCATCGCGAGATACCGCCGGCGAGCAGTGGAAGTTGGCGTTGGTGATGGCGGCCAGATCGACCGGCAGCGGCTCGCCCTCGTCGATCACCTTGCGGTAGACGCCCTCGCGGCCGGTGCAGACGATGCCGTTCAGGAACACCACCGAGCCTAGTTCGAGCTTGGCGATGTCCTCCGGCGTGGCGGGCAGATTCAGCCGGACTTGCTTCGGGCCGTTTGCTTGCTGGGCCATTCCACGGTCTCCCGTCGCATATAGGGGGTGAACCACTGCGGGTCGGTGCGGTAGCTGATCCCGCCCGCAGCGTCGATGCGCGCGGTCGCGCGGCGCGAGGACAGGCAGAAGGTGTGCACGCTGATCGGCATGCCGCCGGTGTGGGTGTAGCCGACCTCGATATGGCAGTCGACCACCATCGAGGAACCGACGAAGCCCATCGCGCCCATGCCGATGTTGTTACCGAGTTCCTTGAGTTCCTGCTCCAGTTCGGCGATCTTCGGGTCGGGGTTGCGGTCGCCCACCACCCGCAGGCAGGCGGCCTGCTTGCCCAGCACCATGCTGATGTCCTTGGAGCCGCCCAGGCCGACGCCGACGATGGCCGGCTGGCAGGCCAGGCCGCGCTTGCCGAAGGCGATCAGGGTGTCGAGAAAGAACCGCTTGATGCCGTCGATGCCGTCGCCCGGAAACAGCATCCGGTAGTCGCTGCCGAACAGGCCGCCCTTGTGGACCGTGGTGATGTCGATCCAGTCGGCGTCCGGCTCGAAGCTCCACTCGATCTCCGGAGCGTTGATGCCGACGTTGTTGTTGTTATCCTGGCGGGTCAGCGGATGGACCCGGTTGGGACGCAGCGGGACATCCTGGGTGGCACGGGCGGTGGCACTGCGCAAGGCGCGCTCGATGCCGACGAAGCCGCCCTCGAAGCGGGCCTCGTTGCCGACCTTGACGTAGAAGCGCGGCAGGCCGGTGTCGGCGCACATCGGCCGGCGGTCGGTCGAGGCGGCATCCCAGTTGTCGACCATGGTCTTGAGCACGAAGCAGGACAGCGACCCCTGCTCGCTGTCGATCATGGTGCGGATGCCCCCCAGGTAGTCCTCGGGGATGTCGATCGCCGCCTTGCTGGAGATGGCGTAGGCGGCCTGTTCGATGGTGTCGTTGGTGATCATGGGTTACCCCACCGGGGTGGATTCCTCGGTTTGCGATTGTAACAGCGATCGGCCGGGCCGCACGATGGAAAAGTCGACCGGTACGCTGTCCAGTGCGATCGTTTGGCCGGCGAGCCGTGCGCGGGTGTAACGACTGGTTGCCAGATCGCCGGTCTCGGGATGATCCTCGCGGTAATGGGCGCCGCGCGAGTCCTCGCGGGCGCTGGCGGCGGCCGCGATGACCCGGCTGATCAACAGCTGGCTGTCCAGGTTCAACCAATCGTGCCAACTGAGATTGTAGGTACGGTCGCCGTCGGCGACGCCGATGCCGTCCAGTTCGGCGGTGTGGTCCTGCAGCCGGTCCATGCCCTGGCGTAGCGGTTCCGCGCTGCGCAGTACCCCGACCTCGTCCCACATGGTCCGCCACAACCGCTCGCGCAGGTCGCCGAGATCACCGGGGGCCGGACCACCGGAGGCCGGACCACCCGGAGGCCGCGAGAACGGCTGCTCGGCGCGGGCGATGGCGGCTTCGATGACCGTCTCGTCCGGGTCCGGGGGCGTTCCGCGACCGGCGGCATACGCGGCCATGCGGTCACCGGCGATGCCGCCGAACACCGTGGAGTTGGCCACCCCGTTGCCGCCCAGGCGATTGGCACCGTGCAC
>NZ_JBXWZQ010000165.1:0-3801 GCF_059432795.1 Nitrococcus sp.
CTACGCCGAGCTGCGCCGGCAGCTTGAAAGTTGGCGGCAAAAGGTGCACGAGCATTTCGATCAAGTGTTCATGTCGCCGCAGGACGGCGCCGGAGCCGATGCGGCGCCGGACGAGCTGGCCGACGTATGGCAGGGGACGGTGGATGATACGACGGCGGCGGAACGGCTCTCTACGGCCGGCTTCCAGGAGCCGGCCGAGGCGCACAAGCAGTTGAGCGCGCTGCATCAAAGTCATAGCTGCCGTGCGCTTTCGGCGCGAGGGCGCAACCGTCTCGATCGTCTCATGCCGATGCTGGTGCGTGCCGTCGGCACCGGGCCGAACCCCGATGCAACACTGCCGCGCGTACTGCAACTCCTCGAGCCCATCGCCCGCCGGACCGCCTATCTCGCGTTGCTCAACGAGCATCCGCTGGCGTTGTCACAGCTGGTCCAGCTCTGCGCCGGCAGCCCCTGGATCGCGCGACAGCTCACCCGTCATCCGATCCTCCTCGATGAGCTGCTCGACCCGCGCACGCTGTATGCCCCGCTCGGCCGCAACGCCCTTACCCGCGAGCTCACGCAGCGCCTCGCCGATGTGCCGCAGGCGGATTTCGAACAGCACATGGAGGTGCTACGCCATTTCAAACAAGCCAACAGCCTGCGCGTGGCCGCTGCCGATATCTCCGGCGCCGTGCCGTTGATGGTGGTCAGCGACTACCTCACGGACATTGCCGAGGTAATCCTCGAGGCGGTGCTTTCACTGGCCTGGCAGCATGTCACCGAGCGCTACGGCCACCCGACCGGACGGGTGAACGGCCAGGTGGTGCGACAGGGTCTGGTCATCCTCGCCTATGGCAAGCTCGGCAGCTTCGAACTCGGCTACGGCTCCGATCTGGATCTGGTGTTCATTCACGAAGCGCGCGGCGAACGACAGACGACCGACGGCGAGCGCGCGGTGGATAATCCCGTGTTTTTCGCTCGCCTGGTGCAACGGATCATCCACATTCTGACGACCCCGACTCCCGGGGGCATTCTCTACGCCGTGGACACGCGGCTGCGCCCGAGCGGCAAAGCGGGTCTGCTCACCTCCAGCCTGGAAGCCTTCGCCAATTACCAGCTCCATCAAGCCTGGACCTGGGAGCATCAGGCGCTCGTGCGGGCACGGGTGGTGGCCGGCTCGCCGCACTTGGCCGAGGAGGTGGAAGCACTGCGCCGTCGCGTGCTGACCCGCCGGCGCGATGCCGAGAGCCTGCGACGGGAGGTGCGGCAGATGCGCGAGCGGATGCGACGCGAAAAAGCCACGGTTCAGCCCGGGTTCTTCGACCTCAAGCAGGATCGCGGCGGTGTCGCCGATATCGAATTTATGGTGCAATATGGAGCCCTTGCGTGTGCCGTGGAAAACCCGGCCCTGCTACGATATACAGACAATATTCGACTGCTGGATGAGCTGAGCTCCTGCGGTTGGATTTCGGCGAAACAGGCACGGGTGCTCGCAGATGCATACCGCGCCTACCGTTCGCACATGCACCGCCTGACCCTGCAGGAGCAACCCGCGCTTGTTACCGCTGAGTCGCTGCAAGAGCAGCGTGCGCGGGTCGCTGAGTTATGGCTCGAGATCATGGGAGCCGATGATGATGAGAACGGCTAACGGCTAGCCCCACCAAATCGAGGAGCGCGCAGGATGACAATGGCCGATCGCGACGGAGTCATCTGGATGGACGGTGAGTTCGTGCCCTGGCGGGAGGCCAAGGTCCATGTACTTACTCACACCCTCCACTACGGCCTCGGCGTGTTCGAAGGCGTACGGGCGTACAATACGCTTCGCGGTCCGATCATCTTCCGCCTCCACGAGCACACCCGACGCCTGTTCGGCTCGGCCAAGATCCTGGGCATGCCCATGCCGTTCTCGCAAGAGCAAATCAATCAGGCGTGCATCGACTGCGTGCGCGAAAATGGCCTGAAGAGTGCTTACATTCGACCGATGTGCTATTACGGCGCCGAGGGGATGGGGCTGCGGGCAGACAACCTGCGCACTCACGCCATCGTCGCGGCCTGGGAGTGGGGGTCCTACCTGGGCGCGGACAACATGGAACGCGGCATCCGGATCCGAACGTCCTCCTACACCCGTCACCACGTCAACGTCACGATGTGTCGGGCGAAGGCCAACGGCAACTACATCAACTCGATGCTCGCCTTGCAGGAAGCCGTCGCCTGCGGTTACGACGAGGCCCTGCTGCTCGATGTTGACGGCTTCGTCGCGGAAGGCTCCGGAGAGAATTTCTTCATCGTTCAAGACGGCGTCATCTTCACCCCGGAGCTCGCCTCGGCTTTGGCGGGTGTCACCCGGGATGCCGTGATCACGCTCGCCCGGGAAGCAGGCTACGAGGTCCGGGAAAGACGCATCACGCGCGATGAGGTCTATACCGCTGACGAGGCCTTCTTCACCGGCACTGCCGCCGAGGTAACCCCGATCCGCGAGGCGGACAACCGCCCGATTGGCTCCGGTCAACGCGGCCCCGTCACCGAGCAGCTACAGAGGCTGTTCTTCGACCAAGTGGAAGGCCGTCGCGAGGCCCATCCGCAGTGGCTGGTGGCCGTGCGCTGAAACCCCTGTTACTGAAAAATTTATACTATTGAGAGCTCGCAAGTGCCCGATCCGCAAACCCACGACCGTCGCGACCTGATTGAACCCAATGCCGCCAATCTTTACGAGGTAACGGTGAGCGACCTGCCGCTGGCCTGCCCCATGCCCGGGATGTACCTGTGGAACTCGCATCCCAAGGTTTACATCCCGGTTCAGAAGACGGGCGAAGGCAAGTGCCCGTACTGCGGCGCAGAATATCGGCTCCAGGACTTCGATCCGCAAGACCCGGCACTCAAAGAGCACCATCGCCGGGAGTGACGTCCTGAGACGACGTCGAATGCGTCGCCAGCGCGCCGCTTCCAGCAGCGCCATCCTGCGGAGTGGCACGTGTCCCGCGCCGAGCTGATCGAGAGACTGCTGCGCCTGCTCGCCTATCCGCCGCTGCCCCTGCTGCACGCCGGCGGCGCGCTGGCTGGAACTCTCGCCAATCTGGTCCCCAACAACGCCCGGCACACCGCCCGTGTCAATGTCGAGCTGTGCTTCCCGCACTGGCCACTTACCGAGAAACAGGCGTTGGTGCGCTGTAGCCTGCGCGAGTCGGCCAAGGCGCTGCTGGAGTTGGGCGCGCTCTGGCACCGCTCTCCGCAACGCTTGCTTGGCCTGATTCGCGAGGTCAAAAACGCCGAAGTGCTGGACACGGCAATCGCGAGCGGCCGCGGCGTGTTGATCGTGGCGCCCCACCTCGGGGCCTGGGAACTGCTGCAGGTCTGGGTCGCCAGGCGCACGAGCCTGCACGCCCTGTACCGCCCGCCACGGCAAGCCGATTTGGAGGAGTTGATCAACCGCGCCCGCGCTCGCACCGGAGCCCGCTTCTGGCCGGCGCGTCCTGCCGGCATACGAGCGTTATATCGTGCACTGCACGCCGGTGAGGCGATCGGCATCCTACCCGACCAGCAGCCGCCGGGAGAAGGCGTTTTCGCCCCGTTCTTCGGGGTGCCGGCGAAGACCATGACATTGTTCGGCAAGCTCGCGGCGCGCAGCCGCGCCCCGGTGGTGCTCGGTTGGGCCGAGCGTTTGGCGTGCGGGCGCGGTTACCGCTTGCACTGGCGTGCGGTCGACGAGAGCGTCCGCGCCCGCGATCCGCTGCTGGCGGCGACGGCCCTGAACGCCGCTATCGAAGCCGCGATCCAGCACGAGCCCTGCCAATACCAATGGAGCTATCGGCGCTTCTCCCGCCG
>NZ_JBXWZQ010000166.1:0-7982 GCF_059432795.1 Nitrococcus sp.
TCGACGATCAGGTTGCCCCGCAGGTCGAGCACGTAATCCGACTGCAGCGCTTGCGAAATATCGAGCAAATCCTCACGCCCGCGCTGCGGATCGAGCCTGCGCTCGAGAAAGGCCTCGAAGCTCTCGGCCCCGTCGACCAACCGTGGGTGCTCGCGGCGCAGATGATGATAGGAGCTCACCTGGAGATCCCACGGATTGCGCACCACGGTAAACTTGAACAGTGACTCGTAGAACCGCGAGGGGAGCATCTCTTGCGCCGCAATGGCTTTGGCGTGGCGGGGAAATTTGACCCCCAGGATATGCCGCGGACGGGTCATTTGGCTCATCAGATGACACAGGAGCAGCGGGGCGGTGTAGGGCCAACCCCAGCGGTAACCCCGTAGCGCCGCCCGGATGCTGCTTCCTCCCGTCTTGGCGATATGCACGAACATAAATCGATGCGTGTAGGAGATCAGCATAGTCGCGAGGGTCAACGTTCAATGCCCAGAATGCGGAGGTACGCCGTGGTGCTCGCCTCGAGCGTATAACCGCTCACCGCCTCTTGCAGACATGGCGCGGCGAGCGGACGGTCCAGGACCGCGCTCATCGCACCGGCGAGGGCGTCGCTATCGCCTACCGGCACCAGGGGACCGTAGCGCCCCCCGGCCAGGATTTCCCGCGGCCCGCTCGGACAATCGCTCGCCACCACCGGCGTGCCCAACGCCAGCGCCTCGGTGAGCGCATTGGGCGAACCCTCCCACAACGAGGCGAGCACGAACAGCGCCGCTCGTCGCAGATACGCATAGGGATTCGCCACGGTGCCGGGCATCTGCACGGCCTCCGCCACCCCAAGCGCCTCGGCCAGGGACTGCAGCCGATCACGCTCACGCCCCTCGCCCAGGATGAGCAACCGGCAAGGGCGCTCGCGGTGCAGGCACGCGAACGCCCGCAGCAAGGTCGGAAAACCCTTTTGACGAGTCAGCCGGCCGATACCCAGAATCACCGGCGGCTCACCCGGGCGCAACCACGGATGGTCGATCGGCTGACGCGCCGCTTTGTATAAGCCGGCTTTCACGACCGGATTGTGAACCACCGCCACCCGTTCGCGGGGCAAGCCGGTGATCAGGCACGTATCCTGCGCCACGCCTTCGGAGACCGCTACCACGCCGTCGACCATGGGGTATAACCAGCGCATCGGCAGATAGCGGCACTGACGCTTGATCCAGCTCCGCCCCTCGAGAGAGGCCGACAGGTTGGTACCCAGCCGACCGATCAAGCGCGTGGGCACCCCCGCAAGCCGCCGCGCCAGTGCCGCGCTGCGGATGGCCCGGTCCTTTGCCACCAGCAAGGCCAGGGGACGGCGCCTGCGCAAGTAGCGCGTCAGCGCGGGCACCGCCAGCGTACTGTGGCATACGCCGAGATCGATAGGCGTCACGCCGACCGGCAAGCCGTTCAGTGCCGAGCCGGCCCTTCCCAGCGCCAGCAGGTCCACACGGCAGCCGCGCTCGGCGAAGCCCTCGACCAGATTCATCATCATGCGCTCCACTCCCCCCTCGCCGGAGAAGGAGAACATGACGGCCAAAGGCTGGCGTTGCGCCTCCATGCTCACCTCAGGTCAAGAGCTCGAAGGGGTCGGCGCACAAGCCGGGGTCGCGCCCCTCGCCTTCGATCAGCAGCCGGTGCCAGAGCGCGAACTGCAGCACGGCGAAGCCGGGCCGGCCAAGGTATCCCCGGGCGACATCGCGAGCGAGCAGCGCCGCCACGCCTTCAGGGCGAAACCACTCGCGCACCGCCGGGTTCGCCGGCAGGCGGCGCTGCAGGCACGCGAGCCGATCATCAAAGCAACGCCGAACCGGCACGTGGAAGCCCCGCTTCGGCGCCTGCAGCATTTCGCGGTCGATGAAACGCTCGGCCCAGCGCTTGAGGAAGTGCTTACCCTGCCCGCGCTGGACCTTGAGCCGGTCGGGTAGTCCCAACCCGAACTCGACGACTCGATGGTCGACCAGCGGCAAGCGCCCCTCCACCCCGCAGGCCATCAGCATGCGGTCCGCTTTGGCGAGGAGATTATCCGGCAAGGCCGTCGTGAGATCGACATACTGCATACGCTGCAGATCGGACCAATGGCTCGGCGTCGCCTGCCAGGCCTCGATAAACGGTCGCCGCGCCTCTCGGCGCACCTCCCGCAGCGCCTCGCCGAGTAGCGCGCTACCGGCTCGGCCGCGCAGCAGCGTCGAGGTCCGGAACCCGCCCGTTCCCCCGCGGCCGATGGCCTTGAGCCAGCGTTCCAGGCGGTTGACCCGATAGCGCCCGTAGCCGGCAAAGACCTCGTCGCCGCCCTCGCCCGAGAACACCACCTTGAGACCGTGGGCGGCCCGCTCGGCGAGATAGAGCACCGGCAAATTCGCGTAATCGCGCATCAAATCGTCGCCTGCCCAGACGGACCTCGCCAGCAGGGCGAGCAGCCCCTTGCTGGATGGCGCGTACGCGTGATGCCGGCTATCGTAGCGCTGCGCGCTGCGCGCCGCGAACGGCAACTCGTTTATCATTCCAGGGGAATCGAAACCCACGGAATAGGTCGCCACGCCCTGCCCCTGCAGCCGGCTCAGCAGCGCCAGCAGCACCGAGGAGTCCACCCCGCCGGAGAGAAACAGCCCGAAGGGAACATCCGAGCGCATGTGCTCGGTCATCACCCGCACGAACAGTTCGTCAAAGCGCCGGCTCGCCTCGGCAAAGCTCATCTCAGTGGTCGCCACATCGGTGGCCGACCAGTAACGGCGACGTTGCGCGACCCGCCCCTGCTCGATGACCATCAGCTCACCCGGCGGCAGGCGTTCGACCCCCTCCAGGATGGTATGCGCGCCACTGCTGAATTGGTTCTGCAGATATTGAATCAGCCCGATCGGGTTCACCTCGGGGCGATGCGAGAGCAGAGGCAGCAGGCCCTTGAGCTCTGAGGCGAAGGCCACGCCGGCACCGTCGGCGGCGAGGTAGAGCGGCTTGATGCCGAGGCGGTCGCGCGCCAATACCAGCCGCTCACGGGCCCGATCGTAGAGCGCAAGGGCGAACATGCCGTGCAGATGCCGCACGAACCCGAGCCCGTATTCCGCGTAGGCGTGCAGAATCGTCTCGACATCGGAGCGTGTGGTGAAACAGTGACCCGCCGCTTCCAGCGTCTGGCGCAGCTCGACGAAATTGTATATCTCGGCGTTGGCGATCAGTTGCAGCGCACCCTCGCGGATGGCCATGGGCTGTTGGCCGCTGCTGAGATCGATGACCGAGAGCCGACGGTGGGCAAGACCGACCCGCGGACCGAGCCAAAGGCATTGCGCATCCGGACCGCGGTGTCCCAGGCGACGCGCCGCCCGCGCGAGCGCCGTTTCGTTCGGCTCGCCACTGCGTAGAAAAACCCCTGCGATCCCGCACATCGGCGCGTCCTTCGTTCAACCGCCGCCGCGTTGCTCAGCGCCGGCCGGGCCAACCGCTGGCTCTTGCCCCGCCAAGCCGAGCACTTTTGCATAGGCGAGCGCGCTGGCCGCCACCATGTAAGGCCGCGCCGCCGCCTGCAGCTGCTCGCGCGCCGCCGGCGCGTCCAGTGCCTGCTCGAGCGCCGTGGCGAGGGCGGCGTCATCGCCGACCGGCACCAGGGACCCGAAGCGCCCGTTCTGCAGGATCTCCACCGGGCCGCTGGGACAGTCTGTGGCGACAACCGGCGTACCCAAGCTCAGTGCTTCGACGAGAACGATACCGAACCCTTCCAGCGTGGAGCTCGATGCGAACACCGCCGCTTGTGCCATGTAAGGATACGGGTTTGCCATGAACCCGGGCAGGTCCATGCTCCCCGCGACACCGAGCTCACCGGCGAGGCGCAGCAATTTGTCGCGCTCGCGGCCTTCGCCCAGAATGACGAGCCGGACATTACGGCGGCGGCGCACGCGTGCGAAAGCGCGCACGAGTGTACTGAAGTCTTTTCTTGGCGCAAGCTCGCCCGCGGCGACAATGACCGGCGGCTGGTCGTCTCGGAACCAACGGTGTTCGATCCCGGCCGCGGCCAGCACCGCCAGATCAGGGCTGACGACCGGATTGGGCACCACGCTGACCCGCTCGGCCGAGAACCGCGCGATCCGCGCGAGGTCTTGCGCCGCACCCCGCGACGGGGCGAGCACCGCTGCGGCCCGGGGATAAAGCCAGCGGATCCAAAGACGCTCCAGCCAGGGGTCGAGCCCGCCCCGCTGGGTGAGATCCTCGCTCACGGTGGTCCCGACGCGCACGGCGACCGGCGTTCCGGTCCGTGCCAGGCGGCTCGCCCACAGCGCCACCCGATTGACCCGATACTTGTCGGCAAGCAACGAACACGGGCGGACTCGGCGCAGATAACGGATCAAGGCGGGCAGGGCGGTATCGACGTGAGCGGCTCCCAACCTAACCGCCCGCACCCCGCGCGGCAGCCCGGGCAGATAAGGGCCGTGGCGATCGATGCGCAGCAGATCGATACGCAAACCCAGGCGCGCAAGCGCGGGCAGCAGGTTGGCGATGATGCGGTCCATGCCACTGTGGCCCGAGGTGGCCACGAACAGGGCCAGATCGGTCTCGCCCGGCTCGGACCGCTCAGGCACCGCAGCGAAGTCCGAGCGCATCCATGTACTCCTGCGTGCTGCACGCCAGGGTATAGTGGCTTACCGCCTCGCGCAGCTGCTCGGCGGCGGGGGGCCGGGACAGCGTCCGGGCCATGGCCCGGGCCAGAGCGGCATCATCGTCGATACCGACCAGCTCGCCGTAACGACCGCCGTCCAGGATCTCGCGGGGACCGCTTGGGCAGTCCGTCGCCACGACCGGCGTACCCAAGGCCATGGCCTCGGTAAGCACGTTCGGCGAACCCTCCCAGTACGAGGAGAGCACGAACAGCGCGGCGCGCGCCATATAGGCGTACGGGTTGCTCACGAATCCCGGCAAACTGACATCCTCGGCCACCCCCAACCGCTCGGCGAGCCGGCACAGCCGCGCCCGTTGGCGGCCTTCACCCAAAATGATCAGCCGGCAGTCTTGTTCCCGGCGCAGCCTCGCGAACGCGCGCAGCAGCAAAGGAAAGTTCTTCTGCCGCCGCAGCCCCCCGGCGCCGAGCACGACGGGCCGTCGTCCCGGCTGGTCGGCAACAAGCCAGGGATGGGGCGCGCTCGCACGCGCCGAGGCCAACAGCTCGGGTGTGACCACGGGGTTGTGCGGCACATGAATGGCTTGCCGGGCGAGGCCGGTGATTCGTGCGAGATCATCGGCCACGCCATGCGAGACACAGATGACATGATCGGCCTTGGCATAGAGGCGGCGCACCCGACGCCGCTCGAGCCAGCAGCGCAGCGGGTTTTTGCCGCGCACCGCGAGCCGGGCCGACAAGTTCGTACCCGTACGCAGCGCGACGCGCGTGGCGGCACCCGCTGCGGCGCGCGCCTGAATCGCCAGGCGGTCATCGGCGCTTTTGGCTGAGAGCAGGACTTCCGGGCCGTTCTCCCGCAGGTAGGCGACGAGCGCCCCGAGCAACCCGCCCTCGCCGCCCTCGCGAAGCTCAATGAGACGCACCCGGCCGGACAACGCCGGGAGATAGGGACGGTTTGCCTGTTTCACCAGAAAGTCCACCGGGACGCCGTCTTCCGCGAGCCCCCGCGCGATGTTGACGAGCATGCGCTCGACGCCCCCGTCACCGAAATCGGCGAGCAAAACGGCGAGCCGAGGCCGGTGCCCGCTTGGGTCCCGCGCCTCCCCCGCGCGCGCGTCCAAGCACCCGGTCTGCCCCGAAGTCAGCGCGTCGTTCATAACCACAGCGATCACTCTACCAAGTTACGGGACGAGGAAGCCCGGGAGCAGCGCAATACGACCATAGCGCTAGGGTGCTTGCCGTGCCGCGCCCGCCGGCAAGGGCCGCCCCAGCACCCGGGCATAGACAGCGGCATTGCCCTCGACCATCGCCCGGACAGAGAAGCCACGCAGTACCCGCTGCCGCCCGGCTTGGCCGTAGCGTGCCGCCAGCGCCCGGTCGGCGAGCAGCCGGTTGACGGCGCGCGCGAGCTCCTCCGGGTCGCCGGGCGCCACCAGCTCGCCGTTCTCACCGCCGCGTACGATCTCGGGAATCCCGCCGACGCGGCTCGCCACCACGGGCAGCCCGCAGGCCGCGGCTTGCAAAAGCGCCACCCCCAAGCCTTCCAGCAAGGCCGGGTGCACCAAAAGATCCAGGCAGGGCAGTATGCGCGGCAGGTCGTCGCGAAACCCGGCAAACACCACGTGCCGGGCCAAACCACGCTGCTCGGCGCCCCGCTGTATCGCGACCTGCTCCGGCCCCCTGCCGAAGAGCAGGAAACGCGTGCGCGGATGTCGGCGCAGCACCAGTGGGATCGCGTCGAGCAACGTGCGGTGGCCTTTGCGCGCAATGAACTGTGCGACCATTCCAACGGTGCGCTCCTCGCGAGCCAAGGCAAATGTGCGGCGAAACCAGTCGTGCTCCGCCTGCGGACGATAGAGGTCGCTGTCCACCGCGCTCGGCACGCAGGTCACCTTATCGGGAGGCAAACCCGCTGCCAAAAGCACCTGCCGTATGGCCTCCGAAATCGTCACTACGTGCGAGTGGAGACGGTATTTCACGCCGACCAGCCAGGGCGGCTCGGGATTGTCGACACGGCGCGTCACGATCACGGGAACACCGGCGAGCCGGGCCGCGATGCCGCCCAGCACATCGGCGCCGCGCCGGCTATGCAGGTGAATCAGGTCCGGCCGCTCGTTGCGCACGATTCGACGCAGGCGGGCAATGAGCATGAGATCGCCGTCACCGCGCATGGGGATACCGTGTACCCGATCGGCGCAGGCCAGTGCCGTTCGCAGGATGGCACTGTCTTGCGCGCACACCAGAATCTGCTCGCCGCCGAGGCACTGCAGACCGCGCAGCAAAAACAGCACCTGCAGCGCCCCACCATACAGATGCCGGCCGCTCTCGACATGCAGCACTCTCACCGCGGCGCCTCCAGCAGCGATTGCGCCGCGGCAAGCACCTGTGCCGGGCGATGCAGGCGCATACAGCTGTGCTCGCCGCCGCATATCGGCCGGCGCCGGCACGGCGAGCACCACAGCGCCTCGTAGAGCACGCGCGTTAGAGGACTGTCCGTCTCGAGGTAGGGCCGGGTTGAACCGAAAAGCGCCACTGTCGGAATGCCAGCGGCTGTGCCGATGTGCGTCAGCCCCGTATCGACACCGACCAATAGCCGCGCCCCGTCAATCGCCGCCGCGCTCTCCCGTAAGGTCAGGGAACCCGCGAGATTAATTAGGGGGGCACCCGCGTCGCGGGCGAGCTGCTCACCTCTCGCGCGTTCTTCCGGGCCGCCGAGGATCACCGAAGCCAAGCCGAACCGCACGGCGAGCCCTCGGGCCAGATCACGCCAGGATGCCTCGAACCAATGCTTCTGCACCCGGGTCGTGAACGGGCACAGCACGGCATAGTCGCCCTCGATGGCGTGCCTGGCCAAACGCTCCCGCACAACTTGGCGATCGGCCGCGGTCAGGACCAGATCCATGGGAAAGCGGCTCGCGTCGATTTCGAGCCATTCTGCGAGATGACGGTACTCGGATGCGATGCGGGCATCGGCGCGCGGCGCATAGAGCACCTCGGTCATCAATGCCCGACTGCCCTCCCGCGAGCCCAGGCCGATGCGCCGCGGCGCGCCGCTGAGCCAGGCCCACACGCCGCTTTTGGCCAGGCCTTGAAGATCCAGCACCAGATCGTAGCGGCGCTTACGCAGCTCACCCACGAAGCCCCGGTATGCACGCACCAGATCCGCATAGCGGTGCTCCGCGCGCAACTGACGCCAGTGCGCGCGCGGCCATACGATCACCTCATTCAAAAGCGGATTCGTCTCGAGCAGACTCGCGCCCGGCGACTCGGCCAGCCATGCGATGTGAGCGTCCGGCCACTTGCGGCGCAATGCGGGAATGAGTGCGGAGGCCATGACGATATCACCGATCGCCGA
>NZ_JBXWZQ010000167.1:0-8280 GCF_059432795.1 Nitrococcus sp.
GTGCAGGAATCAGGGAACCGCCACGGAGCCCTGCAGCCGCTCGGCAAGGTGCGCGCCGGCGTCCGCATGCCCCGCCGCGTCGTGCAGCGGCTGCAGGCGGTGGGCGGTGACGGCGCCGAAAACCGCCTGCACGTCCTCCGGTATGACATGGTCCCGGTTGTCCAGCAGCGCCCAGGCCTGGGCGCTGTGCTTGAGCGCCAGCCCGGCTCGTGGCGAGAGCCCTTCGCGCAGCTGCGAATGCTGGCGCGAGGCGTGCAGCAGCGCCAGCAGGTAGTCGACCAGCGCGGGACTCGCGTGGACGCGGCTCACCTGGCTCTGCAAGCGCAGCAGCTCGTGCGGATCGAGCAGCGCTTGGGTGTCGTGCAGCAGCTCACGGCGGTCCGCGGCGTTCAGCAGCTCCCGTTCGGCGGCCGCCGAGGGGTAGCCGAGGTCCAGGCGCATCAGAAAGCGGTCGAGCTGCGACTCCGGCAGCGGGAAGGTGCCGACCTGGTAGGCCGGGTTCTGCGTGGCAATGACGAAGAAGGGTTCGGGCAGGGCACGGGTGGTGCCGTCCACCGTGACTTGGCGTTCCTCCATGGCTTCGAGCAGCGCGCTCTGAGTTTTGGGGCTGGCGCGGTTGATTTCGTCGGCGAGCAGCACCTGGGTGAAGATGGGGCCGGGCTGGAAGTCGAACCGCTGCCGCTCGCGATCGAACATGGATACGCCGAGGATGTCGCCGGGCAGCAGGTCGCTGGTGAACTGCACGCGCTTGAACTCCAGCCCCAGCACGCGCGCCAGGGTCTGCGCGAGTGTGGTTTTGCCCACGCCCGGCAAGTCCTCGATCAGCAGATGGCCGCGTGCCAGCAGGCAGGTCAGCGCCAGACGCAGGCGCTCCGGTTTGCCGAGGATGATACCCGCCGCGCTTTGCAGCGCCTGATCCAATGCTCGCATGTCACCCCCTTACCGCGCTCGAGGTTCCAGCATAGCGGCAGCGGCGGGCGTTTTTTGTGAAGCGGTCGCTACAGTGGCTCGATGCGCATGAGGAAGTGGCGGCCAATCGGCGAGTAGCGGGTTTTCCGTGGCGCGTATGCTCAATGTGCGGCTCAATCGAGCGCGGCGAGCGCGAGGCGCGCGGTGCCCGCGGCCGCCTGCTCGGCGGCGGCGGGCCGTAGGGAAACGCCCAGCACCCGCGCCCGGATCGCCGTCCAGGCGGCATTGCGGGCGCCGCCGCCGACGCTGCGCACGGCGCGGAGCGGCGGGCCGCCGAGCTCGGCGAGCCGGCGGTAGCCGAGCGCCTCCACCCGCGCGATCCCTTCCAGCAGCCCGTGCAGGAACGCCACGTCATCCTCCGGGCGGGGGGTCAAGCGCGGTGCGAGCGCGGGATCGGCGATCGGGAAGCGCTCGCCCGATCGCGCCAGCGGATAGTAGTCGAGCGGGCTTTCGAGCGCGGGATCAATCGCGGCGCTAAGCCGTTTCAGCGCCTCCGGCTTGAAATGGGCCGCCAGCACGGCGCCGCCGACGTTCGAGGCGCCGCCCGCGAGCCAGCGATCGCCTAGGCGGTGACTGTAGACGCCGAATTGCGGCGCGAAGAGTGGCGTATCGGAGAGTTGCTTGAGCGTCAGCGTGGTGCCGAGCGAGGTCACCCCTTCACCCGTTTCGGCCGCGCCGGTGGCGAGGAAGGCGGCGCAGCCATCGGTGGTGCCGGCGGCAATCAGGACCCGGCGTGGCAGGCCGAGCGTATCGGCGACCTCGGGCAGAATCGTCCCGATCGGGGTTCCGGGCGGGTGCACGGCAGGCAGCCGCGCCGGGTCGGCGCCGAGCCGGGAGAGGTAGTCGGGCCAGCGCCGCGCGACCGGATCGTAGCCGCTCTTGAGGGCGTTGTTCTCATCGGTGGCATCGAACCGGCCGGTGAGCCGCCCGGCGATCCAGTCCGCCTGATGCAGCATCCGCGCAAGCCCCGGAAGCTGCTGCAGGCGCAGGAACTTGGCAAGCGGCGAGGTGGCGCCGTGCGCGGCGCTGGCGGTTGGCACGATGCCCCCCAGGCGGGCGACGTCCGCGGCTTCGGCCAGATCGTTGTAGAGGCTCGCGGGGCCGAGCGGTTGCCCCGCCGCATCGACCGGCAGCACCGTCCCCGAGGTAGCGTCGATCGCCAGCGCCCGCACGGCGGCAAGGGCCGCCTGACCGCGCAGCGCGGCGAGCGCCTCGCAAGCCGCCTGCCACCACGCATCGGGGTCGCGGCAGCGGGCGGGTGCGATCGGTACTTCCACGAGCGCCAGCACCACCGCATCGGCATCGACGAGCGCCGCACGGGCACCGCCGGTGCCGAGATCGATTCCGATCGCAACACCGCTCATGGGTTTTTGTGGGCGGACATCGGCAGAAACCACGACGTCATCGATCTCGCCGTCGCAACCGGTGCATCGTTGCAGATTACCGGGTGCCCCTCAAGCGCTCTCGTGCAACGGTTGGCGGGCGTCGGCAGGCTCGCCGTACCAGCGCCGCGAGCGGTTCACCACCGCCACCAGCGCGAGCATGACCGGCACCTCGACGAGCACGCCGACGACGGTGGCGAGCGCCGCGCCGGAGTGAAGCCCGAACAGGCTGATGGCGACCGCCACGGCCAGCTCGAAGAAATTCGAGGTGCCGATCAGCGCCGCCGGTGCCCCGATGCGGATGGGGACGTTCCAACGCTTCGCCCAAAGGTAGGCGAGCCCGAATATCCCCACGCTTTGAAGGACAAGCGGAATGGCGATCAAAAGGATGACCATTGGCTGATTGAGAATGCGCTCGCCCTGAAATGCGAACAGCAGCAGCACGGTAAGAACGAGACCGATAACGGTGGCCGGCTTGATGCGCTGCGTGAAGGCCATGACGGCCGCCTCACCGCCGCGCGACAGGAGGCGCTGCCGGGTCAGATGGCCGGCAATGAGCGGGAGCATCACGTACAGCACGACCGATAACAGCAGCGTCTGCCAGGGCACGACGACGTCGGCCACGCCGAGCAGCAGCGCCACGAGGGGCGCGAAGGCGAAGAGCATGATGAGATCGTTCAACGCCACCTGCACCAGCGTGTAGCTCGCGTCGCCGCGCGTGAGCTGGCTCCAGACGAACACCATCGCGGTGCACGGCGCCGCGCCCAGCAGAATCATGCCGGCGACGTAGGACTGCGCATCGGCCGCCGGGACCAGCCCGGCGAATACGTACTGGAAAAACAAAAGACCCAGCCCCGCCATGGTGAACGGTTTGACGAGCCAGTTGACGACGAGGGTAATGGTCAGTCCCTTCGGCTTTTCCCCCACGTGCCGCAGCGAGGCGAAATCGACGTTGATCATCATGGGATAGACCATCGCCCAGATCAGCACCGCCACCACGAGATTGACGTGGGCGGCCTCCAGGCCGCTGAGTGTGGCGAACACTCCGGGGAACACAGTGCCGAGGCCGATGCCCGCGACAATGGCCAATGCCACCCAGAGCGAGAGATAGCGCTCGAAAACGCCCATCGCCGCAGGGCTCGTCTCATCTTGTGGGCTCATGCTTCGCAATCTCCGAATTGAGAGGGATTCAGGCGTTCGCTTCGTCGAGCCACGCGATCACCCGCTCGCGGATCTCCTCGCGGGTGCGGCGGAACTCGGCCATGATCTGCGCCTCCGTGCCCGAGGCCCTGGCGGGGTCGGCGAGCGGCCAGTGGAGGCGGCGAATACCGGGCGGCACAGCCGGGCAGTGCTCCTCGGCGTGGCCGCAGACGGTCACGATGACATCGGCCCACGTCAAGTCCTCGTCCCGCAGAACGCTCGATGCCTGGGCGCTGATGTCCACGCCGGCCTCAGCCATCACCTCGACGGCCCGGGGATTCTGGCCGTGCGCTTCGATGCCGGCCGAGCGCGGCTCGGCACGCCCGCCGGCCAGAGCGCGCAGCCACCCCTCGGCCATCTGGGAGCGGCAGGCGTTGCCGGTGCAGACAAAGAGCACGTGTGTCGGTTTGGACATGAATCGGTCTCCGCCGGTCAGATTGAACAGCGCCCGCCGGGTCGGTCGGGCCTGCGGTGCAGGCGCTCGGCGTCCTGCGTGAAGGGGAGCTGGTGAGAGCAACCATCGGCGACGGCGCGTATTGTCTCCCGCGCCCAGGCGGGGAGGGCGCCGGCGAGGCGGTAGTGGATCCAGACCCGGTCCCGGCGCGCGTCCACCAGCCCCGTCTCGCGCAGCACGGCCAGGTGACGTGACATTTTCGGCTGGGGCACACGCAGGGCGATCGTGAGCTCGCAGACGCAGAGCTCGCCCGAGCGTGCCAGCAGCACGGCCGCGCGCAGCCGCGTGCGATCGGACAGGGCGCGGAAGAGCGCTTCAGGCTGCAGTGGCGGTGTCGTCGAATCGTCGGATTCAAGCGGTACGTGCATGCGCTCGTTGACCTAACCGATTCAAAATGAACGGGACCCGGCGGCGAAGGCGATGGAAGCCGGCATTGGTTGGCAAATATATACGGCTAGTCGAATATATGCAATTTCAGATATAACAGCTCGGCTACGCGCGTCGGCATCGTTTCGATAAATCCGCTGACCCTGACTATATTCGATATAAGAGTGGGATTTTCCGGCCTCGCCAAAGCGCGGCAGGGTGGCAGGGCGCATACCCGGTTGCGGAGGTGGTTATGAGCGCAGATGTCCGCACCCCCGTCCCGAAGCCTCTGCTGGCCGCGTTTTGCGCGGCGCTCATCGGCGGGGCCGCGTCTGTCTTAGGGGCTGACGAGATGCCCGGCTGCCGCGCCATTCACGCCCTGCAGGATGCCATCGAGGAGCACGAAAACGACCCCGAGTACCAACGTGATCAGGCCATCTACGCGTTTTTGCAACGCGAGTGGCAAAGGCTGAGCCGGCACCCTTCCTACAGGTCCGCCAAGTGGCGCCTGAGCAGGCTCAACAAAACACGCGCAAGCGATGACGGCGTCAAATACATGGAGACCTGTGCGGCCAAGCGGCCTCTGGTGCTGGACGCCGAAAAGCAGTTCTGCACCGATTTTCGCAAAGAGGACGCGGCCCAACTTGCTCGCTACAACGAGGCCAAGCGCGAGTTCGAAAACTACGTCGCCGAGTCTATTGCGGGCGTCTATGGTGTCCTGCCGAATCCCGACAGGGCCGCGGAGTACGTGGGGCTCGGCAGCGGCGGCAAGCCGCTCGCCACCAACCTGACTGAGTTCGTCGACGCGCATCGCCGTGCCCGGCTCGCGGTCGCGGGCGTCTCGGCGAAAATCGCCCAGCTCAACGCGCAACTGGATAAATACCGTGACAAATACCCCGAAGTCGTCGCGCGCTGCGCGCGCTCGGGCGACTAGGTACGGGAGACGTGCCGCCGCCTGGCTGGCGGGCTGGTTGGTGCTGAGCGCACTCGCGCCGAGCGCGGTCGCGGAAAACGCGCAGGCCATTTACGATCGCGCAATCCGCTATTACTACGGCAACGGGGTCGCCACCGACAAACGCCGCGGCTGCGAATTATTCCGCGCAGCGGCCGAGGCGGGTCACGCAACGGGCGCCTACGGCGTGGGCTGGTGCTATCGCGCCGGTGATTTCGGCGCGGTGGACAAGGCCCGCGCGATCCGATGGATTCGCCTTGGGGCGCAACGCGGCGACCTCATAGCGATGGACGCGCTCGGGCGCTCGTATCTGCGGGGGCGCGGGGTCGCGAAAGATCCTCGGGCCGCTATCGTGTGGCTGCGCCGCTCGGCGCAGGGCGGCTGGAAAAATGGGCAGAACAGCTACGGCTACGCTTTTTTACACGGTCTCGGGGTAAAGCGCGACTACGCGCAGGCCATGTACTGGTTTCGTAAAGCGGCCGCGCAGCAGCACCCCAAGGCCATGTTCAACATCGCCAGGCTCTACGAGACGGGCCGCGGTGTCGCCAAAGACGTCCGCCGCGCGGCGCGCTGGTATAAGACCGCCCATGTGCATGGGCACCGTGGGGCGGTGAAGCGCCTGCACGCAATGGGCATAGGACTCGACGAGGTCGAGCCCCTGCCCGGATTCGAGACCGAGGAGGGCGAGCCGACAGAAGGCGTGGCCCGCGGCGTCAGGGATTGCGGTCCGCGCGGGACACCCGTGTGGCACGGCAATGTGCAGAGCTGCAAATGCGATGCGGGCTTTATGCTGCTGCCGGAGCTCGAACACTACGGCTGCGTGCGACAGCCTCGGTTTCAACCGGGGAATAACAAGATCTTCGGAACGATCCCCGGCGATGACCCGGGCCGCCGCGGTTCCGGCACGCCAATGGGTCAGCCGGATCGCTGAGCGTTCCCGCCGAGACCCGGCTACCGTGAAGCGCCGACTGCAATGGCAGCTGGGTGGGCTATTTCATTCTCCTTTTTCGGGGCCGTGCCACTTATCAAAGCCGAGATCTGTCGGTGATCTAACGGTGTATGTGCCCCCGATTGGCGAGTTGGAGCGATCGCTGACCACAGGTGCCGAAACTGAGGAGAGCCCGGAAAAGGCAAAAAAGGTCGTTCATACTAGCTAGACGCGTGATCGGAGAGCTCGCCTGAACCCGGCCCCAGGAGCCGGGTCTTACGAATGCCATGCGTCACCTCATATTCGCGTTCCTCGTCCTGTTCCAGCTAGCGCAGGCCGCCGAGGTGCCGCGCCGCAACCCCCGCCTCGTCGAGATGCCGGCCGGGCGATGGCTGCTTCTGCACGAGCAGGGGCGTGATGATGATCTGACCTTCAAGCGGCAGGCCCACGCCGGCGCCTGCTTCGACAGCCGCCGCGGCCGGATTGTGATCTTCGGCAGCGATACCCACGGCCGCGACTGGTCGAACAGCCCGCTCTTCTTCGAGGTGGCGGCGGAACGCTGGACGCGAGCGTACCGGGACGCCCCCCGCTCGAGCTAGGCGGTCGACGAGCGGGGTCTGCCGGTTGCCGGCGCGCATGGCCGGCACCCCTGGGCGATGCACACCTTCGGCGCTCTGATCTGCGACGCCGCCCGCGATGAGCTGGTGGTCGCTTCGATGCCTCAGCACATGGTGCCGGGCCGTTTCTCCAACAGCCTCGAGGGCCTGTGGGAGCGGGTCGAACGCCATCCGACCTGGACCTTCGATCTGCAGGGGCGCGAGTGGTCGGCTCTCGACGGCGAGGCCGTGCACTTCTTTGCCTACTGCGCCGCCTACGCTGCCGGACGAAAGACGATCTACGGGTATCGGCCCAACGGGGTCTTCGTGCTCGAGGGAGCGCCGAGACGATGGCGCAAGGTCGCCGAGGCCGGCATCTTCGGCTGGCACACGAGCTGCGTCTGGGACGAGGCGGAGGACGCGCTGGTGGTCTTCGGGACCAACAAAAACGCCAACGACATCGTCGTTTACCGGCCCGGCAGCGAGGCCGCGGTCAAGATGCCGACGTCCGGCCGGCGACCGCCGGCGGATCAGCACAACCCGATGGCCTACGAGCCCCGCCTGAAACGCACGGTGGTGCTGGTCGACCGCACGCCGAAGAAAGACGGCGCCAAGCAGGCGAGCACCGAGACCTGGCTCTACGAGCTCGCCGCTGACCGCTGGCAGCAGCTCCCCTCGGCCACGCTGCCCTTTGCCAGCGGCATGAACTACATGATGGTCTACGACACCGGCCACGCGGCCCTGCTGCTGGTCGCCGAAGGCGAGCAGGGCCGCACTGCGGTCTGGGCGCTGAAGATCGATTCTGGCACGCTCGTGGATTGAATCTCTTCGGGGCCAGGGCAGTGAGGCTAGACCATCTGCAAGGCCGCCACGCGGAGGAGATGCTGGCGTGAGAAGCGGCGGTTTATACTGCTGGTGCGCTTAGAGTCAGTGATCTTTGCAAGACGAATGTAAGGAGTCGCGATGACAATCAAAGGCATGAATCACTTTACTGTTCTAAGCAGCGACCTGGAAAAACCAAGGCTTTCTATCTTGAAATACTGGGCCTCCGGGAAGGTTATCGTCCGCCGATGAGCTCCACGGGCGCCTGGCTTTACGCACCGGAGCACAAGGAGGCCATCCGGCATGTCATCGCCGGGCGGACGTTGCCGGAAAGCGCCCCCGGTGTCATTGACCATATGGCCTTCCCCGCCGCTGACCTGCAGTCCATGGTAGGTACGCTCAAACGCCATGGCATCGAATACAAGCTGACTCGCATGAAAGAGCTCGACACCTGGCAGTTGTTTTTCCATGACCCGGATGGCGGCCGGGTCGAATTGGATTTTGCCGCGGACGAGCCGGAGCCGCGGGCTTAATATGGGTTCAACGACGTCGTTGAACTTTTGTACGTGCCAAATCGTATAAGATGAACGAAATGGTCCCGGCGCTGCCGG
>NZ_JBXWZQ010000168.1:0-29682 GCF_059432795.1 Nitrococcus sp.
CCGGATCGGTGGTGAACTCGCCCACGATTTCCTCGAGAATATCCTCCAGGGTAATCAACCCCAGTATTTCGCCGTATTCATCGACAACCAGACCGATGCGCCGCCGCATCGCATGGAAATTGAGCAGCTGAACGGGCAGCGGTGTGCCTTCCGGCACGAAGTAGTGCTCGGTGAGATTGGCGCTGAGCTCTTCACGGCTCAGCGTGCTGCGCAGCATGCTGGTCACTACTTGTCGTACATGCAGCAGACCCCGTACCTCGTCTATGCTGCCCTGATAAACGGGCAGGCGCGTGTATTGGCTGTCGGCGATCTGCTCGAGTATCTCCTCCCATTCATCATCCAGATCGATGCCGACGATCTCGCTGCGGGGCACCATGATATCGTCCACCTCGACCTCCTCCAGGTCGAGGATATTCAGCAGCATGGTCTGATGGCGGCGGGGAATCATGGCGCCTGCCTCATTGACCACCACCCGCAGGTCCTCGCGGCTGAGATTGGCGGTGCCGGCATCGTCGGGATATGCCCCCAGAAGACGCAGCAAGTTGTTGGCGATCCAGTTGACGATCCAAACCAGCGGATAACACAACCGAAGCAACGGGGCCAGCACGTAGGAAGCGGGAAAGGCGATCCGTTCCGGGCGCAGAGCGGCGAGTGTCTTGGGCGTCACCTCCGCAAAGATCAGTATGATCAGCGTCAGCAGCCCGGTGGAAACGGCGATCGCCCCCTCTCCCCCCAGACGCAGGGCGATCACCGTGGCGACGGAGGAGGCGAGAATGTTCACGAAATTGTTGCCGAGCAGGATCAGGCCGATCAGCCGATCCGGGCGCTGCAGCAAGCGATCGGCGGTGCGCGCCCCGCGATGTCCGGAGCGCGCGAGATGACGCAGGCGGTAGCGATTCAGGGTCATCAAGGCCGTCTCCGATCCGGAGAAGCAGGCCGACAGACCAATCAGAATGCCGAGCAGAACGAACAGAGCGCCTAATGGGATCTCGTGCAAGTGCCACCCCTGTGGTCGACGTCTCGAGGGTTATGCGGGAGTGTAGCGAGGACCTTGGTCGACCCGGCAGACTCCTGACTCATGGGGAACTAGCGGTGGAGGATGAACTGGAGCACTAACTTGGTGCCGAAATAGGCCAGCATGAGGGTGAGAAAGCCACCGAGCGTCCAGCGTATGGCCGTACGACCGCGCCAGCCGAATCGCCAGTGTCCGAATAGCAGGACCGCGAACACGATCCAGGCCGTAAGCGAGAGCACAGTCTTGTGGACCAGATGTTGGGCGAAAATGTTGCCGAGCGACAGGGCGCCCGTGATGAGGGCGATCGTCAACATGACGAAACCCAAGCGCAAGAGCTGGAACAGCATCTCTTCCATCGTTTGCAACGCCGGCAGCATCCGAATGAAGCCACCGGGGTGGCGATTGCGCAGATGGTATTCCTGCACCCAGAGCAGGAGGGCTTGCGCGGCGGCAATGCCGAGCAGACTATAGGCCACCATGGAAAAGAGGATGTGCCAGTCGATGTTGGCGCCAATCGGGGCGCTGCTCGCTTGAGTGCGGCCGAATATCAGACTGAGCAGAGCGGTTACGGCTGCGACCGGCAGGATGACGATGCCCAGGTTCTCCACGGGCTGAACCAGCGTTGCCAGCAGCAGGAATGCGGCCATGAGCCAGCCGACCAGCGAGGCCGCGTTGAAGAAGCTCAGGTTGAGCCCCGCCGCGGTCCAGGTGGTCTCATAGACCTGCATGGCATGCGCACTGACCGCGAGCAGCGCCAGCAATAGGCTGACGGTCCGGATCGCTTCCCCGCTCGGGCGGGTGACCAGGCGCAGCGTGAGGCCCGTGCTCGCGGCCAAGTACAACCCGGAGGCAATGAGAGTTAACAACGTATGGTTCATCGGCTCGTGTGGAGCGCTTGTTCGGAATCCGGCGAATAATCGCATAGAACTCCCGGCTGTTCGAGCCCCAACGAGCACGGGGCTCGCGTTATAATGCCGACAGTTAATTTGAGGACGTCACGACGTGGCCATGTTTAGCAACCTCAGTGATCGACTCGACGGGATCGCCCGGCGGCTGCGCGGCCAGGGCCGATTGACCGAGGACAACATAAAGGAAACGCTGCGCGAGGTCCGCATGGCCCTCTTGGAGGCGGATGTCGCGCTGCCCGTGGTCAAAGCCTTTATCGAAGAGGTCAAGCAGCGGGCGCTCGGCGAAGAAGTGTTGAAAAGCCTCACGCCGGGGCAGGCGTTCGTCAAGATCGTCCGTGACGAAATGGTGCGGATGATGGGGGAGCGCAACGACGCGCTGGAGCTCAACGTCCGGCCACCCGCCGCGGTGATGGTGGCGGGTCTGCAGGGCTCGGGCAAAACGACCAGCGTTGCCAAGCTCGGGCGCTGGCTGCACCAACGCCAGAAGAAGAAGGTCCTCGCGGTCAGTCTCGACGTCTATCGGCCGGCGGCGATTGAGCAATTGCAGCGCCTCGCCGGGGAGGTCGAGATCGGCTTTTTTGCGACCCAGCCCAGCGACGATCCGGTGGAGGCGGCCGGTGCCGCGCTGGATTACGCGCGTCGCCACTACTACGACGTGCTGCTGTTGGACACGGCGGGCAGGCTCCACGTGGACGAGGCGATGATGGACGAGGTGCATCGCATACACGCGGCGGTGCGGCCGGTGGAGACGTTGTTCGTCGTGGACAGCATGACCGGTCAGGACGCGGTGCACACGGCCAAGGCCTTCGATGAAGCGTTACCGTTGACCGGCGTCGTTCTCACCAAGACGGATGGCGACGCCCGTGGCGGAGCCGCGTTGTCGATCCGCTATGTGACCGGCAAGCCCATCAAGTTCATCGGCGTGGGAGAGAAGACCGACGCGCTGGAGCCGTTCTATCCGGATCGCGTTGCCTCGCGCATTCTCGGAATGGGCGATGTGCTCAGTCTGGTGGAAGAGGTCGAGCGCAATGTCGATCGAGGCCAAGCCGAGCAGATGGCCCAGAAGCTCAAGAAGGGCAAGAGCTTCGATCTCGAGGATATGCGCGAACAGATGTTGCAGATCAATCGCCTGGGCGGACTGGCCGGGATCATGGACAAGCTGCCCGGGATGGGACGGATGCAGGAGCAGCTCAAGGGCCAAGTGGACGATACGATGGTGCGCCGGCAGGTTGCGATCATCAATTCCATGACCGCACTCGAGCGCCGCCGGCCGGAGATCATCAACGGCTCGCGCAAGCGGCGCATTGCCGCCGGTGCCGGTGCTCAGGTACAGGCCGTCAACCGGCTGCTCAAGCAGCATAAACAGATGCAAAAGATGATGAAGCAATTCCGCAAGGGTGGAATGAAACAGCTGATGCGCCAATTCGGAGGGGGCATGCCCCCGGGAGGCATGCCGCCCGGATTGGGTGGCGGCTGAGCGCGCGAGCGATTACAACTACTGCACATGCGGTTGGATTCCAGTAGAATGCGGCCTCCAAATACATGACCTGGCAGTTTTTGCCAACTGAAAGGGGCTAGTTGCTGACAAAATGGTTACCATTCGTCTGGCGAGAGGCGGCGCTAAGAAGCGGCCCTTCTATCACGTGATTGTTGCAAACGTCAGCAGCCGTCGCGATGGGCGGTTCATCGAGCGTCTTGGTTTCTACAACCCGGTTGCCTCCGGTAAGGAGATTCCGCTGCAGTTGGATTTGGAGCGCGCCGAGTATTGGTTGAAGCAAGGCGCGCGGCCATCGGAGAGTGCGGCACAGCTCATTGCTAAGGCACGCAAGGGTGCGACGTCGGAGAACGCGCCGTCCTGAAGGCGATGCGGTGATTCGAGAGCCCGATGCCGAGCCGCGGGTCGTCATCGGGCGAATCGTAGGTCTCTACGGGGTGCAGGGGTGGCTCAGGATTCACTCCTATACCCGCCCGCCACAGGGTATCCTCGAATACCGTCAATGGCTGGTGGCGCTATCGGGCCCCTGGCAGCCGATGGAGCTGATTGATGGGCGTCGTCACGGCAAGGGTCTGCTGGCGAGGCTTGAAGGGATCAGCGGACGCGAGGAGGCGCGAGCGCGTATCGGTTGCGATATCGCGATTCCGCGCGCCTTCTTACCCCCTTTGCCGGAGGGTGAGTATTACTGGGCCGATCTGGTGGGGCTACGCGTGCGGACGCTCGAGGGTGTCGATCTCGGTCGGGTCGATCACCTGATCGAGACGGGCAGCAATGACGTGCTCGTTGTCGTCGGTGACCGCGAACGGCTGATTCCGTTCGTGCCGGGGCGGGATATCGTCACCGTGGATCTGGATGCGGGGCAGATCTGCGTCGATTGGGATCCCCAGTTTTAGTTGTCGCCCGCCGGCAGACGTCCCGCGCTACCGTCGAGCCGCCAACTGTTCCAGGGCCGTAGGATGAATGCGCAGGCCGGCATCCGCTTCGACGTGGTAACGCTTTTCCCGGACTTCGTCCGGACCGTCGTAAGCGACGGGGTGACGGCGCGAGCCGTTGCGCGGGGGTTGCTGCGGCTGGTGACCTGGAACCCGCGCGATTACGCGCACGATCGTCATCGCAGCGTCGACGATCGTCCCTACGGTGGCGGGCCGGGGATGGTCATGAAGGTGCAGCCCCTGCGTGATGCCATTCGGGCCGCGCGGGCGTCGGTGGCCGACGGGGCTCGCGTTATCGCTCTGAGCCCGCAAGGTCGTCTTCTCGATCAGGCCGGCGTGCAGCATCTCTCGCAGCGCTCTCGTTTGATCCTGCTGTGCGGGCGCTATGAAGGCATAGACGAGCGGCTCATCGAGGCCGAGGTCGATGAGGAGTGCTCGATCGGCGATTACGTGCTTAGCGGAGGCGAGCTGCCGGCCATGGTGGTGATAGATGCCGTGGCGCGCCTGGTGCCCGGAGTGCTGGGACACGAGGGCTCGGCGGGACAGGATTCGTTTGTCGCCGGTCTGCTGGATTGCCCGCATTACACCCGGCCGGTTGATAGTGATGGCCGTGAAGTGCCGCCAGTGCTATTGAGCGGGGATCACCAAGCCGTGGCGCGTTGGCGTCGCAAGCAGGCGCTGGGTCGGACGTGGCTGCGCCGCCCCGAGCTGCTCGAGCGTTGTGAGCTCGATGCGCAGGCCAAATCGCTGTTGCAGGAGTTCATCGATGAGTATCAGGGCGAAGCGGGGACGCTAGGGGAAACAAGATCATGAGCAATATTATCCAGGAACTTGAAAAAGAGCAGATGGTCGGTATCGAGCGGGATGCTTTCGGCCCCGGTGATACGGTTTGCGTCAACGTCTGGGTGAAAGAGGGCAACCGCCAGCGCATCCAGGCCTTCGAGGGCGTGGTAATTGCCAAGCGCAACCGTGGGCTCAACTCTTCGTTCATCGTGCGCAAGGTCTCCCACGGCGAGGGCGTCGAGCGGGCTTTCCAGCTTTACAGCCCGTTGATCGAGAGTATCCAGGTCAAGCGCCGCGGTGCCGTGCGTCGCGCCAAGCTCTATTACCTGCGTGATCGCCAGGGCAAGGCCGCGCGCATCCGTGAGAAAATCCGCCCCAAAGCCGGTGCCGGCGCGAAATCGCGCGACTGATCAGAAAGCGTACGGTTAATGCAGGACGCAGCCAGGACCGTCGCTCGCCGTACACCCAACGGGTTGCAAGCATGGAGCCGTTACCGGGTCGGATCATTGCAGGTCGACCGGCTCGATGGCGGCGGGCGGCCCGTTTTGTTCGTTCATGGAGCCGGCGCCGGGCCTTGGTGCTGGTGGGGCTTTATGGAGCGCTTCGCGGCGGCGGGCTACGATTGCCATGCGATGGCATTGCGCGGGCATCCGCCAAGCGATCCCGTACCGGCCTTGGGACGGGTGCGATTGATCGACTACGTCGACGATATCCGGCAAGTGCTCGATCGGTTGCCTGGGGCGGTGTTGGTCGGGCATTCCATGGGAGGGGCTCTGGCGCAAGCCGTTGCGGCCTCGTGCGACGTGGCGGCGCTGATTCTCGCGGCGCCGGCTCCGGTGGCCGGCGTGCGTTTCCATCGGCCGCCGTGGCATGGGTGGTTGCCGGTGCAGGCGGCACGGGCACTGCCAGCGATCCTAGGCCGCGGCGTGGTGCGCCCGCATTTACCCTCCATGCGCCGGATGGTTTTGAACCGTTTACCGCGCGAGCAGCATCAGGAGGTATTCTCGCGTTGCACGCCCGAGTCCAGCACGGCGCTGCTGGGGCTGTTGGGCGGACGGCTGCGCTGTGAGCAGGGCAGCCTGCAAGACCGGCCCTTCGAGCGTTTAGTCGTGGCGGCAACCGCTGATCGGATCTGCATTTTCCCGATGCAGCGCGAAATTGCTCGGCAGCAGGGCGCGGAGTTGCTCGTACTCATCGATCGCGCTCATATGTTCATCATGGAGCCCGGCTGGCAGCGCTGCGCCGATCGTCTGATGAACTGGCTGCAAGAGGCGCACGCCACGGCTTAGGCGCTGGCGCCCGATCGCTAGCGGTATCGCCGCGACCGGTTCATCCCTCCTCCTGCAGCGCCGCCAGGGGCTCGACGAAAGGATAGCCATGCTCCTCGGCGACGGCGCTGTGAGTCACCTGGCCTCGATGAATATTGAGCCCCTGACGCAGATACGGATCATCCAGCAGGGCCCGTCGATAGCCTTTGTCGGCAATGGCAAGCGCGTAGGGCAAAACGGCGTTGTTAAGCGCGAAGGTGGACGTTCTGGGTACGGCGCCGGGCATGTTGGTCACACAATAGTGGACTACACCGTCGACCAGATAGGTGGGGTCGGCGTGGGTGGTCGGCCGCGAGGTCTCGAAGCAGCCGCCCTGATCGATCGCCACGTCCACTAAAACGGTGCCCGCTTTGAGCTCTCGCACCGTCTCGGCGGTGACCAGCTTCGGCGTTTCGGCGCCCGCGACGAGGACCGCGCCGACGATCAGCTCCGCCTGCAGGACGAAATGCTCCAGGGAGGTGCGCGTGGCGTAAACCGTGGTCAGGGCCGGGCCGAAATGCGAGGCGAGGCGGCGGAGGACCTCGAGATCGCGGTCAAGAACAACGACGTCGGCGCCCAAACCGAGCGCCATGGCAATCGCATTCTCCCCGACCACGCCGCCCCCGATGACCACGACCCGGGCCGGCGGTACGCCGGGAACGCCGCCCAAGAGCATGCCGCAGCCGCCATGCGCCCGTTCCATGCAGTAGGCCCCCGCTTGAATGGCCATTCTTCCCGCCACTTGGGACATGGGCGTGAGCAAGGGCAGGCGATTGTTCGGTCCGGCAACCGTCTCATAAGCGATGCAGACGGCGCCACTGCGCAGGAGATCTTGCGTCTGCGCGGCATCGGGCGCGAGGTGCAGGTAGGCGAAGAGCACTTGTTCTTGGCGAAGCAGGCGGCGTTCCTCGGCCTGCGGCTCCTTGACCTTGATGATCAGTTCCGCCGTCCGATACAGTTCTTCGGCGGTGGCGATGATCCGTGCTCCGCAGGCGCGGTAATCCTCGTCGGTGCTGCCGATCCCCTCTCCGGCGCCGCTCTCCACGAGCACCTCATGCTCGTGGGCCACGAATTCACGCACACTCTCGGGCGAAAGGCCCACGCGGTATTCGTGATTTTTGATCTCCTTCGGGACAGCTACCCACATTATCTTCGAACCTCCTCTGAGGCGCCGGTTGCCCAAGTTTCGCTAAGCGGCTCGAGGCTGGCCGGTGTTCGATGACCATAGCGTGAACCGCGCGATGCCGAGCGGCCAAGCGAGCGTGATCGGACTCAATGAGGATTATCGGCGTCCTTCATGCCCATCAGATAAAGAATGCCGTCCAAGCCGATGGTGGATATGGCCTGGCGCGCCTTTTTCTGTACGAACGGCTTGGCGTGGAAGGCGATTCCCAGACCGGCCAGCTTCAGCATGGGTAGATCGTTGGCCCCGTCGCCGACGGCAATCACCTGTTCGAGCTCGATGCCCTCGCGCTCGGCGATCGTGCGAAGCAGCTGCGCCTTTTTCTCACCGTCGATTATTTCACCGACGATCCGCCCGGTCAGCTGGCCCGAGCGGATCTCCGGTTCGTTGGCATAAACGTAGTCGAGGGGCAGCTGCCGCTGCAGGTAACGGCCGAAATAGGTAAAACCGCCCGAGATCACGGCGGTTTTGTAGCCGAGTTTGCGCAGCGTTCGGAGCAGGCGCTCGGCGCCTTCGGTGAGTGAGAGGCGTTCGGCCAACGCTTCCAATACGGACTCCGGCAACCCCTCCAAGAGGGCCATGCGCTGGCGCAATCCTTCTGCGAAGTCCTGCTCGCCCCGCAGGCCGGCCGCGGTGATTCGGCTGACCTCGTCGCCGACCCCCGCCTCGTACGCCAGCTCGTCGATGACCTCTTGTTGGATCAGCGTCGAATCCATGTCGAAAACCACCAGTCGGCGATTGCGTCGGTAGAAGTTGTCCTCCTGGAAGCTGATGTCCACGCCGAGTTCTTCGGAGAGCGCCACGAAGGTGGCCTTCATGACGTCCGGATTCAGTGGTTGGCCGCGCAGCGTGAGCTCGATGCAGGCTCGGCCTGTGGCTCCCTCGACGCAGTCCAACGACCCGGGGCCCGAGAGCCGGACGATGTCCTCGATGTGCATTGCGTTTTCGGTGATCACCTGGGCGATGCGGGCAATCTGCGCTGCGCTCACGCTGCGCCCGAGCAGGGTGACGATGTGGCGCGGCGGCTCCTGGCCATCGGCGCCGGAGCCGTGCCCCGCTTCCCCAAGGCGCGTAAAATGGATTTGCAGGCCATGGCGATGGACTTCGAAGAGCAGATCCTTGAGCAGCGGCGCCGTGTCATCCCCATTCGGCAAGCGGACCAATATGGTAAGAGCCATCGTGTCGCGTATCATCGCTTGGCCGATGTCGATCATCGGTACGTCGTGCACGGCCAGAATGTGCAGCAAGGACGTGGTGAGGCCGCTTTTGCTCTGGCCGGATACATTAATGACAACGATCTCGCTCATGGCATCGGTCCTCGCATGGGTTTGGCCGGGCCAACTGAGCGCCTATTGTATGCCATCCTGAATTCAGCCGCGCCAACGGCTCCGTCAGGAATTTGCCGCGTGGTACAGCCTATCGCTGCCGCCCGCTGACCTTGCGGTAAATTCAGGCGTCGGCGAGAGGGATAAGGGGTTGTGGCCGCGCTCGAACTGAGATCGAACTCAACGAGAGAGCAGACGGAGGACGGTGCTATGGATCCTAGCCAGGTTTCCGACGAACAATGGCGTCGCGAACTCACAGACGAGCAATATCGAGTTACCCGGCAACGCGGCACGGAGCGTCCGTTCAGCGGCGAATATTGCCATTGGGAGCAGGACGGCGTCTTTCGCTGTGTATGCTGCGCCGCGGTGCTGTTCGACTCCCGGCAAAAATACGACTCGGGAAGCGGCTGGCCGAGTTTTTGGGCGCCGGATGATGAGCAGGCCGTAGCAACCGAGCTTGATCGCAGCCACAATATGACGCGCACGGAAGTGCACTGCCGCCGCTGTCTTGCTCACCTCGGCCATGTCTTCGACGACGGGCCCGAGCCAACGGGGAAGCGATACTGCATCAACTCGGCAGCGTTAAAATTCGCGCCGCGCTGACTGGCAAAGCCTTGTCGCCGTGTAAGAGAACCCTCTATTATCTCAATGTTGCGCCGCAACCTCAGTCGGGTGAGCAATGACGGTAGATGCGACCATGATCAAACCCAAAGACGCCAAGCACCCTCGCGCAGGGGAGCGCATGAGCGGTGCTGAGACGGTGATTCAGGTGCTCGCCGACGAGGGGGTCGATACGGTATTCGGCTACAGTGGTGGCGCCATCTTACCAACCTATGATGCGATTTTTCGCTACAACGAGCATCATCGCAACGCCGAGGGCGAGGAATCGATCCGCCTGGTGGTCCCCGCCAATGAGCAGGGAGCCGGGTTCATGGCAGCCGGTTACGCGCGTAGCTCCGGCAAGGTGGGCGTCTGTCTGGTGACCTCCGGACCGGGCGCAACCAACACCGTCACGCCCGTGCGCGACTGCATGGCGGATTCGGTGCCGATGGTGCTGATTACCGGGCAGGTCGCTCGCCCGGCAATGGGAACCGATGCCTTTCAGGAAGCTCCCATCGTCAACATCATGGGCGCTTGCGCCAAGCATGTATTTCTCGTCACACAGCCGGAGCGGCTCGAGGAGACGCTGCGCACGGCGTTTGAGGTTGCGCGTTCCGGACGCCCGGGGCCGGTGGTCGTGGACCTTCCCAAAGATATGCAGAATTGGGTGGGTGAATTCAAAGGCGGCGGTGTGCTCGATATCCGCGGTTATCGTCAGCGCATGGAGTCGCTTGCCGCCACCAAGCTCTCCGAGCGCAAATGCCGCCAGTTCTTCGATATGCTCAAGCAGTGCACTCGCCCCTTGCTCTACGTCGGTGGTGGCGTGACCAGCGGCAATGCTTCCGCGGAGCTGACCGAATTCGCACACACCTTCAATATTCCGGTCGTGACAACCGTGATGGGGCTGGGTGCGATCGACACCCTGGATGATTTATGCCTGCACATGCTCGGCATGCACGGCACGGCCTACGCCAACTACGCGGTGGAAGACTGCGATTTCATCATCGCGGTAGGGGCGCGCTTCGACGACCGCGTGGCGGCGAAGGCGGATCTATTCGCTCCGCTCGCCGAGCATGTCGCCCACATCGATATCGACGCCGCGGAGATCGGTAAGGTCAAAAGAGTCGACTGGGCGCATGTCGGTGAAGCGGCTCGCTCGCTGCGCCAGCTTATCGAGCACGGGCGTTCAATCGGGTTCAAAAAGGATTTTGCGCCCTGGCTCAAGCACGTGCGGACCATGCGCGAAAAGCACGCGATGGGCTACGATCGGGAAAATGCGAAAATCCAGCCGCAGCTTGTCATGGAGCTACTGAACGGGCTCACTGGCGGGCGGGCCATCATTACCACCGGCGTGGGTCAGCATCAGATGTGGGCCGCGCAGTACCTGGATTTCCGGGGCCCGCGACTGTGGTTGACCTCCGGCAGTATGGGAACCATGGGCTTCGGTTTGCCCGCCGCCATCGGTGCGCAGTGTGCGAACCCGGACCGTATGGTGATCGACGTGGATGGCGATGGCAGCATTCGCATGAATCTCGGCGAGATGGAAACCGTAACCACCTACGGCCTTCCGGTGAAGATTCTGCTGCTCAATAATAATGGCGACGGGATGGTGCGGCAATGGCAGCGCCTCTATTTCGAGGATCGTTTCTCGGCGAGTGATAAGTCATTGCATCGCAAGGATTTTGTCAAGGCAGCGGAGTCCGACGGCTTCGCGTTTGCACGCCGCGTCAGTCAGCGGGAGGACCTTGAATCGGCACTTGCGGCCTTCATCGAATTCCCCGAAGCCGCCTTCCTCGAGGTAATGATCGATCCGGACGCGGGCGTCTATCCGATGGTTGGCCCGGGCATGGGCTACAAACAGATGGTCACGGGCAGCCATATTGCGGCACGGGAGCAGACGGGCCGGTCGGGCATGGTAAAAGTCGATCCCACCGAGATGTTCTGATTTTTAATGTTCGGCAGTCCAAGTTGCCAGGAAGACCTCGCATTTGCGGCGCTGCGTTGGTCAGCAGCGGGTACGTCGCGCTGCGCTGTAGCGCCTCAGATAGGCGGCGTATGAGCCGTGTTTTGCAATCTCCAATGGCGCTTATCTCTAATTGCGTTGACCGGCACGGGTGAGTCGAGGGAATGACGAAGCAACTGGATTGTTTCAAAGCCTATGATATTCGTGGGCGGGTGCCCGATCAGCTGAACACGGATATCGCCTACCGTATCGGGCGCGCCTATGCGGATTGGTTGCAGCCGCGGGATGTCGTAGTGGGCTACGATGTGCGCCTGACGAGCCCGCAGATCAGCGAGGCATTGGCGGCCGGGCTGATGGATGGCGGGGCGAACGTCCATGAAATCGGCCTGTGCGGGACGGAAGAGGTGTATTTCGCCACCGCACACTTTGGGATGGACGGCGGCATCATGGTCACGGCGAGCCATAATCCGTCGGATTACAATGGCATGAAGCTGCTGCGCGAAGAAGCTCGACCCATCAGCGGCGATACCGGGCTGCTCGAGATTCACGATCTGGCGGTGGCTGCATCATGGCGAGGGGCGACCCGCCAGGGTGCAAAGCAGGCGCTGCAGCATCGCTCGGCGTATCTCGAGCATCTGCTCGGCTTCGTGGACGGTGCTGCTCTGAAGCCCCTGCGCATCGTGGTCAATGCGGGTAATGGTGGTGCCGGGCCGGTTCTCGACGCGCTCGCCGAGCGTTTGCCTTTTGAGTTCGTGCGTTTGCACCACGAGCCGGACGGCACATTCCCCAATGGGGTGCCGAATCCGCTGCTACCGGAGAATCGTGCGGAGACCGAACGGCTGGTGCGCGAGAGCGATGCGGACTTCGGCGTCGGTTGGGACGGGGATTTCGATCGTTGTTTTCTCTTCGATGAGCGCGGGGATTTCGTCGAAGGTTACTATATCGTGGGATTGCTGGCGGAGGCTTTTCTACGTCGCTGCCCTGGGGAGAAGGTGATTCACGACCCGCGGCTCATCTGGAACACCATCGACATCGTCAACGACCTCGGTGGTATTCCCGTGCAAAGCAAGACGGGGCATGCCTTCATCAAAGAGCGCATGCGAGCCGAAAACGCCATTTACGGCGGCGAGATGAGCGCCCACCATTACTTTCGTGATTTTGCCTACTGTGACAGCGGTATGCTGCCGTGGTTGCTCGTTGCGGAGCGGATTTCGCTCAGTGGCAAGCCGCTCTCCCGGCTCGTGAGCGAGCGCCTCGAGCGTTTTCCGGTGAGCGGCGAGATCAACCGGCGCCTGAGTGACCCGGCCGGCGTGCTGGCGGCTGTGGAGGCACATTACGCAGGGGTTGCTCAGAGCGTCGATCATACGGACGGGCTGAGCATGAGCTTCGAGCGTTGGCGTTTCAATCTGCGGTCCTCGAATACCGAGCCGGTCGTGCGTCTCAACGTCGAGTCGCGTGGGGATCGCTCGCTCATGGAGCAAAAAACGGCTGAAATTCTGCACTGGCTGGAGGCGGAAGGCGGCCGTGATGCCGTCTAGCCCAAAGGCCTCGCCGAGCGGCTAAGGCATACACTCGCGGAACGTTGACCGATCGTGCAGCGCAACGGAAAGATCCGGTTGTCCGGCAATTGCTTTGAAAGTGGCCGCCGCACACAGGCATGCCGATCGCGGCTCGAGCTTCGATGAGCCGGCGCGAGCGGCTAATTGGCGCCGCTCGCGGCGCGACGAATTCCGGAAAAAGGCGACGGCAGTGATGCCACGCCGCGGCTCCTCGGAGGATGCGGCTCGGCGGCAAAGGAGGCTTCATGCGCATTACCATTTTCGGCACCGGTTACGTTGGCCTGGTAACCGGTACCTGCCTTGCCGAGGTCGGCAATCACGTGGTCTGCGTCGATGTCGACGAGGCCAAAATTGCCTGCCTGCAAAGGGGCGACGTGCCTTTCTTCGAACCGGGCCTGGACGGGCTTATCCGGCGCAACGTGGCTGAAGGGCGTTTGCGTTTCACCACCGAAGCGGCTGAGGGGGTGGCGCATGGTCAGCTCCAGTTCATCGCGGTGGGTACGCCGCCCGCGGCGGACGGCTCGGCGGATCTGGAACACGTGCTCGCGGTGGCGCAGAGCATCGCCGAGCACATGGCGCATCCCAAGGTCGTGGTGAACAAATCGACCGTTCCGGTCGGGACGGCGGATCGGGTACGCGCCCGCATGAACGAGGTGCTTCGGCGCCGGGACGTGAACGTCGACTTCGATGTGGTCTCCAACCCGGAATTCCTGAAGGAAGGGGCCGCGGTGGAGGATTTCATGAAGCCTGACCGCGTGGTCGTGGGCACGGAATGTCAGGCGAGTGCCGAGTTGCTGCGCGAGCTGTATGCTCCCTTCAACCGCAATCACGATCGTTTGATCATGATGGACGTGCGCTCCGCCGAGCTCACGAAATACGCCGCCAACGCGATGCTGGCCACCAAGATCAGCTTTATGAACGAGCTCGCCAACATCGCCGATCGGGTCGATGCGGATATCGAGCGGGTTCGCATCGGTATCGGTGCCGATCCGCGCATTGGCTACGATTTCATCTATCCGGGGGCCGGCTACGGTGGATCCTGCTTTCCCAAAGATGTAAAAGCGCTGGCCCGCACGGCCTACGAGTCCGATTACACGCCGCAACTGCTGCAGGCCGTGGAGGATGTAAACGAGCGCCAGCAGGGCTATCTCTTCAGCCGCATCCGAGCGCATTACGCAGGAGAGTTGCGCGGGCTTACCTTTGCTTTGTGGGGGCTGGCTTTCAAGCCCAATACGGAGGACGTGCGCGAGGCGCCCAGCCGCCGGCTCATGGAAGCGCTATGGGCGGAGGGCGCAAAGGTACGTGCCTTCGATCCCAAGGCCGCCGATGAAATACGGCGAATTTACGGCGAGCGCGCGGACCTCGTGCTCTGCGCGAAACCGGAGGACGCCCTGGAAGAGGCCGACGCCTTGGTTATCGTTACAGAGTGGAATGTCTTCCGCAGCCCCGATTTCGAGGCGATGCGCAAGCTGTTGATCCGGCCTGTGATCTTCGACGGGCGCAATCTGTATGAGCCCCGCGCGGTGGCTGCGCTCGGATTCACCTACTACGCGGTGGGCCGTCCGCGCGGCGCTTCCCCGAGCCTCTAGCCCGGGCGGACCGGGTGCTCGGCCGCAATGAAACACTGGCATGGCAAACGGCGGTGGGAGTGAAAATGGAACCGGTAGCCGAGTCGCAGACCGCAAGCGTGATTCCGGTGGTTCTCTCCGGCGGTGTCGGATCGCGGCTCTGGCCGTTGTCGCGCGAGCTCTATCCCAAGCAGTTCATCGATCTCACCGCCTGCGGTCATACGCTATTGCAGGCCACGGTGGAACGGTTGCGAGGCGGTAACTTTGCCGCGCCGATCATTGTTTGCAATCAGGAGCATCGTTTTCTGGTGGCGGAGCAGGTGCGCGGCGCAGCGGACCCCCCGGATATCCTGCTCGAGCCGACGGGTCGCAACACGGCGCCCGCGGTGGCCGTCGCTGCGCTGCGTGCCGTTCAGCGCAATCCTGAGGCGGTGCTCGTGGTGTTGCCGGCGGATCACATCATCCGCGATACGCAGGCGTTCCATGAAGCCGTCGACGTCGCCGTGGCGGCGGCCGCGAATGATTTTCTGGCCACTTTTGGCATCCAGCCCACGGCACCGGAGACGGGGTTCGGCTACATTCAGGCGGGTGAACGGCTGGCCGACATTGGTGAAGCCTGGCGAGTGCGCCGTTTCGTGGAAAAGCCCGATCAGGCATCGGCGCAGGCATATATCGCCGGCGGCGATTACTTCTGGAACAGCGGCATGTTCGTTTTTCGTGCCGCGCGATATCTGGAGGAATTGGCTCGCTTCGCCCCGGATATACTCCAAGCCTGCGAGGCGGCGATGACCAGCGCGCACGAGGATCTCGATTTTCTGCGCATCGGGGCAGAGGCCTTTGAACGCTGCCGCGCCGATTCGATCGATTACGCCGTGATGGAGCATACGGCCGATGCCGTCGTGATTCCCTTTGCGGGGGGCTGGAGTGATCTCGGTTCCTGGAGCGCCCTATTGGCCGAAACCGAATGTGATGAGATGGGCAATGCCGCGATCGGCGATGTGTTGCTCCACGATAGCCGAGACTGCTATGTGCGCACGGACGGGCGCTTGGTCGCGCTGGTGGGTGTGCGCGACCACATTGTAGTGGAGACCTCGGACGCCGTGCTGGTCGCGGCGCGCGGCGCCGTCCAGTCAGTCAAGGATTTGGTCGAAATCCTGCGTCGCCAGCAACGCCCCGAGCTCGGCAGCCACCGGCGGGTGCATCGTCCGTGGGGTTCTTACGAAGGCATTGCGAGCGCGGATCGTTTCCAAGTCAAGCGCATCATCGTCAATCCGGGCAAGACGCTTTCTCTGCAAATGCACCACCATCGGGCTGAGCACTGGGTCATCGTGCGCGGCACCGGGCGGGTCATCCGCGGTGATGAGAGCTATCTCATCAGCGAGGATCAGTCGACCTATATCCCGCTCGGCACCGTCCATCGCCTGGAGAACTCCGGGGTGATTCCATTGGAGATGGTGGAGGTCCAAACCGGCAGCTATCTGGGGGAGGATGATATCGTGCGCTACGAGGACAAGTACGGCCGGTGTTGACCTTTGCGTAGCGCGCAAACGCCATCGCGCGTCGTATCGCGACGCATCCCGCGGGTATTTTGGCCGATACGCATCACGGGCGGGATTGCCGCGGCCCAAGCGCGGCGTTATCCTCAAGCTGTCGCAATCTGAGGGCTCGATTCGCTTAAATGACTCGAAAACTTTACGTTCACACGCACGGTTGTCAGATGAACGAGTACGATTCCACGAAGATGGTGGACGTACTCGGCGCCGAGCGCGGGTTCGAGCGGGTGGACTCTCCGCTGGATGCCGACGTCGTCTTGCTCAATACTTGCTCGATTCGTGAGAAAGCCCAGGAGAAGGTATTTTCGGCGCTCGGACGCTGGCGGCCACTGAAAGAGCGCAACCCGAATCTGGTGATCGGGGTGGGTGGCTGCGTCGCGAGTCAAGAGGGAGCCGCCATCATCGAGCGGGCGCCGTTCGTAGACCTTGTCTTCGGCCCCCAAACGCTGCACAGGCTGCCCGAGATGTACGACCGGGTGCGGCGCACGCGTGCTCCCGTCGTCGACGTGAGTTTTCCGGAAATCGAGAAATTCGACCGTTTACCCGAGCCTCGAGCCGAGGGGCCGACGGCGTTCGTTTCCGTCATGGAGGGTTGCAGCAAGTACTGCAGTTTCTGCGTTGTTCCCTATACCCGTGGCGAGGAGGTCAGCCGGCCGTTCGAGGACGTGCTGGGCGAGGTGGCGCAGCTAGCGGAGCAAGGGGTGCGCGAGGTCACGCTTCTGGGCCAGAACGTCAATGGCTACGTGGGCACTATGGACGACGGCACGGTGGCCGATTTCGCGTTGCTGATCCACTTCATCGCAGCCGTCGACGGTATCGATCGAAGTCGCTTTACCACTTCTCATCCGCTGAATTTCAATGAGGCGCTCGTCGAAGCCTATCGCGAGGTGCCGCAACTCGTAAGCCATTTGCACTTGCCGGTCCAAAGCGGTTCGGACAAGATCCTTCGGCTGATGAAGCGTAATCATACCCGAGCCTATTACCTCGACCTCATCGGACGGCTCAAGGCTGCGCGGCCGGACCTCGCCATCTCCTCGGATTTCATCGTCGGCTTCCCCGGTGAGGTAGAGCAGGACTTCGAGGACACATTGGCATTAGTCGACGAGGTCGGCTTTGATCAGTCGTTTAGCTTCATTTATAGCCGCCGCCCCGGTACGCCGGCGGCGCAACTGCCCGATGCCACCCCGTTGGAGGCAAAAAAGCAGCGTCTCTATCGGCTGCAGGAGGAACTGAATCGCAACGCTCGACGCGTCAGTCAGTCCATGGTCGGCACGCGCCAGGCGATTCTGGTCGATGGATTATCCAAGAAGGCGGGCAGCGAGGTGACGGGGCGGACCGAAAACAACCGGGCGGTTAATTTCCCTGGTGACCGCCGTCTGATCGGGCGTGTCGTGCAGGTCGAGATTACCGAAGCGTTGGCGCATTCACTGCGCGGCCGTCTGGTCGCGGTCGAGGAAGAGCTTGCCTCCGATGTCAGGCCGGCCAACAGCGCCTAAGGCTTCAAGCGAGCAGGTCACTGCAGCCTTGAACCAGTCACCGGAAGCCATCATCTTCACCCTTGAACCGCTCGATAACGCACGCTTGGCGAATCTCTGTGGTCAATTCGACGAGCATCTGCGGCAAGTGGAACGGCGGCTTGGGGTTGAGATCAAGAACCGTGGGCATCGGTTTCGAGTCATCGGCGAAGATCGTTCGGCATTGGCTGCCAGCCGCGTGCTCCAGGAACTGTACCGCCTCTCGGGTCATGAGACCATCAGTGCGGAGAACGTGCATTTGTATTTACAAAGCTCGGATGTAGAGTCCCGGGCGTTGCGCGCGCGCGCGGCTCGAGGCAACGAAGAGGAAATCGTCATTTCGACCCGCAAGGGTCAGGTCCGGGGGCGCGGGCCCAATCAGCGCGCATATTTGCGCAACATCATGAGCTACGATCTCAGTTTCGGCATCGGTCCGGCTGGAACGGGAAAGACCTATCTCGCCGTGGCGAGCGCGGTGAACGCCTTGGAGAACAACCTCGTGACACGGCTGGTTTTGGTCCGGCCGGCCGTGGAGGCAGGCGAACGCCTTGGCTTCCTTCCCGGGGATTTGGCACAGAAGGTCGACCCGTACTTGCGGCCCCTCTATGATGCGTTGTTCGAAATGCTGGGGCTCGAGCGCGTCGGCAAGCTGATCGAGCGCAACATCATCGAGGTGGCGCCGCTTGCTTATATGCGCGGCCGGACGCTGAACAGCGCATTCGTCATCCTCGATGAGGCGCAGAACACCACTGTCGAGCAGATGAAAATGTTCCTCACGCGAATCGGCTTCGGGTCGACTGCCGTGGTCACGGGTGATATCACCCAGGTGGATCTGCCCCCCGGCAAGCTATCCGGGCTACGGGATGCCATCGAGGTGCTGTGGAACGTGGACGGTGTTAGCTTCACTTTCTTCAACTCCGCCGACGTCGTTCGTCATCGGCTTGTGCAGCGTATCGTACAGGCCTACGACAACAGGGATCGACGGGATACGGGTGAGGAAAGCTTGGATAACGGCTATCGGAGTTGATGCCGAGGCGAGCCTCTAATTTATCCGCAGGCCGATCAAGATGCTCGAGGTCGATCTTCAGCTGGTTTCCTGCAATCCGGATGTGCCCGAGCCCGAGCAATTCCAAAGCTGGGCTGAGGCCGCGCTTGCGGGGGTTGGTGAAGCGGCTGAGCTCACTATCCGGGTGGTGGATGAGGACGAGGGCAGAGAGCTCAATGCGACCTACCGTGGTTATGATCATGCCACCAATGTCCTGGCTTTCCCTGCGGATCTGCCGAAGGGGGTAAATGCTGCGCTTCTAGGGGATCTTGTCATTTGCGCGCCCGTCGTGGGTCGGGAAGCCGCCGAGCAAGACAAGCCCTTGGCGGCGCACTGGGCGCATCTGGTGATTCACGGAGTGTTGCATTTGCTCGGCTATGATCATGAGGAAGAGGCGGCGGCGGCGGTGATGGAATCCCGGGAGCGGGCGGTTCTTGCCGAGCTGGGCTATCCTGATCCCTACCTGGACGGTGCGATTGATGAGCTGATCCGTTAATTCCTTGATGGGCAATGCACTTCAAGACATTGCACAGTCAATCAATTAACGAATCAGCAGCTATCGATGAGTCCGCAGCTTTCCGTGGCAACCAACCGTAACACACATGAACGACGATCAAACTGACAGTAGTAGCAATACCGTCAGCAGTCACAAATCGTGGCTGGAACGCTTGGGACAGGCGCTGGCCGGCGCGCCGAAGGATCGCGATGAGCTCACCGAGCTTCTAAGGCTCTCTCACGAGCGTGGAATTCTGGACCAGAACCGGCTTTCCATGATCGAGGGGGTGCTGCGCGTCTCCGAGTTGCAGGCGCGCGACATCATGGTAGCGCGCTCGCAGGTCGCGATGTTGCAGCGTTCGTGCCGAATCTGGGATCTTCTCCCCACCATCATTGAAAGCGGCCACTCGCGTTTCCCGGTAACCGGGGAGAGCCGCGACGATGTCATCGGAATTCTGATCGCCAAGGATCTGTTGCCTTACCTGGCGCGGGAGAGCGAGCTGGAGTTCAACATTCGCGAGTTGCTCCGACCGGCTTTGTTCATTCCGGAGAGCAAGCGGCTCGATGCGCTGCTCAAGCTCTTTCAAGAAAGCCGCAATCACATGGCGATTGTAGTTGACGAGTATGGCGGATTGGCGGGCATCGTCACCATTGAGGATGTGATCGAGCAGATCGTCGGCGATATCGACGACGAGCATGATCTCAATGAAGAGAGCTACATTCTCAACCATCAGGAGGGCGGCCGCGCCGTCGTGAAGGCATTGGCGCCCATCGCGGAGTTCAATGAGCATTTCAACACGGACTTTAGTGATGAGGAGTTCGACACCATCGGCGGGTTGGTGGCCAACCGATTTGGCCATGTACCGCATCGCGGGGAATCTACCGATATCGGGCGGCTGCGCTTTGAGGTGGTGAGCGCCGATAGCCGGCGGATCCAATTGCTTGCGGTCCGGCCGCTCGAGGCGTCGGGAGGCACCCGGCAAGCCCATTAGGCGTCGCAACAGCCGAGCCGGACGAGCATTAGGCGGAATCCCTGGAAACCCGGGCGCCGAACCTCGGCATTCGGCCAAGTCCGCTGCTCGGGTCGAAAACTCGCACGGCTCAGGCGCCACCATCTGTCTATTCATCTTATCCAAGCCGCATCGGGGTCGGAGGCGGGGCTGGCGTCTTGCGCGCGCCAATAGGGGGAGGCTCATGATATGGGCGCGCTAGAGCGCGGCAGGATACGGCTTTCCCAGGAACGCCCGAGCAACGATAGACAATTCGATTCAGCCGAGGCGATCGGTTCACCAAAGGAGACTACCGCGATTCACCCCGATGCCCGGATATCATGGTATGGCGTGCTATGGCCGAGGGCGGGACAAGTGTCACGCCTATTGGCCTCGCGGTGGGGGCTCGGGATGGCGCTACTGGCTGGTGCCGTCATGCCGTTGGGCTTTGCCCCCTTCAATCAGTGGCTGATACCGGTCCTCGCCCTTGCCGTTCTTTTTGCGATTGTTGCCGTCGCCCCGCGTCGCAGGGCATTGGCTGCGAGCTACCTGTTCGGCATCGCTTATGTCGCTCTGGGCTGCTATTGGATTTACATCAGTGTCAGTCGCTACGGTGGGGGCCCAATCGCCGGCGTGGTGGCAACTGCGTTGCTCACGGTGGTGGCCGCCTGCTATCCCTTGGCGGCCTGCGCCTGGGGTAGATATCTGGGCCGCGGAAACCGACGGCGCACAGTGGTTTTGGCACTGCCTCTCTCCTGGGTCCTGGTCGAGTGGCTCAGAAGCTGGCTGCTGAGCGGGACCACCTGGCTTACCCTCGGGTACACGCAGATCGATACTCCGCTCTCCGGTATAGCGCCCGTTTTCGGGACCTATGGGATCAGTCTGTTGGTGGCGCTCATCGCCGGCGCTCTGGCGGGTCTGATCTTGCGCCCGAGGCGTAGCTCGGCCGTAGCATTCGCGCTCGTTGCCGGTGCTTCCGTGCTCGGCGCCTGGAGTCTCGATCGTTCATGGACAACCGCTCGCGGAGAGCCGATTCGGGTGGCATTGGTGCAGGGAAATGTGGCTCAGGACCAGAAATGGCTGCCGCAGCGACGTGTGGAGGCGCTAAATCGATATCGCGCCCTGAGCGAGCCCCATTTCGGCGCGGATTTGCTGATCTGGCCGGAAACGGCCGTTCCGGTGTATTACCGGCAAGTAAGCTCGGCTTTCCTGGAGCCCTTGGCTCGGGCGGCCGCGCGTTACGGTACCACCATCCTCACTGGGGTGCCGGTGCTGGAGCGCAAGGGTGAGGCTGGTTTCAACGCCGTAGCGCGGCTTGGCGATCCCCCTGCATTTTACTACAAACGCCATCTCGTGCCCTTTGGCGAGTACGTGCCATTTCGTGACGTATTCGGCAATACGTTTGATATTTTCGGCGCACCCCTCGGTGACTTTGCGCCTGGTGAGTCGGCGGCCCCGCTGTTGGCGGCGGGCCATCGTGTTGGTGTGTCCGTGTGCTACGAAGTGACCTTCGGCGAGGCGATCGCGGCGGCCCTGCCGGCGGCCAATCTGCTGGTCAACGTAAGCGATGATGCCTGGTTCGGCGATTCACTCGCACCCTATCAGCACTTGGAGATGGCGCGCATGCGGGCCAGAGAGACGCAGCGCTATCTGCTGCGGGCGACCAATACCGGCGTTACCGCCATCATTGACGCGCGTGGCCGGTTACGCGAGCGCGCGCCATTATTCCAGCAAGCCGTGGTCACCGGACAGGCGCAGCCCCGGGTGGGCGCTACCCCTTACGTAATCTGGACCGACTATCCCATCTTGGCCGGCGTGCTGCTCGGGCTGGCGGGACTCGGTCTGTGGCCGCGCCGGGGGGTATCGACAATCAGGCAGTGAAGGCCGGGATGCCGGTCTGCGCGCGCCCGAGTATCAAGGCATGAATGTCGTGCGTTCCCTCGTATGTGTTCACCGCTTCCAGATTCAGCATGTGGCGCATGACGTGATATTCGTCCACGATGCCGTTGCCGCCGTGAATGTCGCGCGCGTTTCGCGCGATTTCAAGGGCCTTGCCGCAGTTGTTGCGTTTGAGCAGCGAGACCATTTCCGGTGACCAGGCGTCGGCGTCAATGAGCCGTCCCAGACGAAGCGCCGCGTGCAACCCGAGAGCGATCTCGGTCTGCATGTCGGCCAGTTTTTTTTGTATGAGCTGGTTGGCCGCCAGCGGCCGTCCGAACTGAGTGCGCTCCAGCGTGTAACGGCGCGCGGCATGCCAGCAGAACTCGGCGGCCCCCATACTACCCCAGACGATGCCGTAGCGCGCCTTGCTGAGGCAGCTGAACGGCCCCTTGAGCCCTTCCACCGATAACGCGTTCGCTTCCGGAACGAAAACCTCGTCCATGTGAATCTGGCCGGTGAGGGAGGCGCGCAGCGCGAGCTTCCCGGTGATCTTCGGTGTGTCGAGCCCGGCCATGTCGCGTTCCAGGATGAATCCACGAATTTTCTCGTCAAGCTTGGCCCAGACCAAGAGGACTTCGGCAATGGGCGAGTTGGTGATCCAACTTTTCGATCCGGACAAGCGATAGCCGCCCGGGACCTTTCGAGCGTGGCTCGTCATGCCGCCGGGATCCGACCCATGGTCGGGCTCGGTGAGGCCGAAACAGCCGATCCATTCGCCGCTGGCGAGCCGCGGCAAGTAGTCGGATCGTTGCTTGCTGGTGCCGAAGGCGGCTATGGGAAACATCACCAGCGAGGATTGCACGCTCAACGCGGAGCGGTAGCTCGAGTCGACACGCTCCAACTCGCGTGCGATGAGTCCGTAACAGACATGGTTCACGCCGGCGCCACCGTATTGCTCCGCGAGCGTGGGGCCGAGAAGCCCCAATTCGCCCATCTCGCGCATGAGTTCGCGGTCGAAACGCTCCTGCCGATTGGCTTCCAGAATCTCCGGCATGAGCCGTTGTTGCGCGAAATCGCGAGCGGCATCTCGGACCAGGCGTTCTTCCTCGGTGAGCTGTTCGTCCAGGCGCAACGGATCATCCCATTCAAAGGGTGAGGTCATGGCACCTTCCTCCCGTCGGAGTTGTGGGTCCTATCGCGACAGCCTCCTCGCGGGCGGCGAGCCTGCTGGCTAGAATAGGCGGCACACGGCGTTGTCGGGTCGGCTCGCCGGCAACGGGCGCTCACGGTGGTCTCCGAAACCGTGGCGGCGTGCCAGTGGCCATAGGATGTACGTTCAGCATAGTATTGATGGTCCATTGGCGGTGATAGCGCGGGCCGAATTGGGGGGACCGAAGAGGTCTTCTCATTGGAGGCGCCCGCACAACGAAGGGTCGCGGCCATGCCTCGCGGGTATGTGTACGGCGAAAGCGCTGGCGGGGTGCGTCTCATCACGTACGGGGCGGTGGGCGAGGTCGCGCGAGCCGGTTTTGCTACATCGCCGCCGCGCGGCTTGCCCCGCGCTCGTTTGATCCCCCCTTGCTACCCGCGCTCGTTTGATCCCCCTTTGCTAGGAGGGGTATCGGGGGAGGTGCCTTTTCGTTGCGCGCGGCACGCCCGCATCATCGCCCGGTAGCGAATCCGCGACGCCGATAGGGTACCCAAAGAGTCCACTATCCGCTATAATTCGCACCGTCATGATCCGAATTAACCGTGAAACCGATTACGGGATCAGTATTCTCACGCTAATGGCACGGCGTCGGCGGGAGCGTTTCAACGCGGTTGAACTCGCTCAATGGCGTGGGCTGCCCCAGCCGATCGTCAGCAAGATACTCAAGCACATGGCCCGCGGTGGAATTCTGATCTCCTATCGCGGCGTTCAAGGTGGCTACGCATTGGCGCGTTCGCCGGAGGAGATTTCTCTGGCGGACATCATTGTCGCGCTGGAGGGGCCGATCTCGCTGACCGAGTGTGTCATCGGGGGTGCGGATGCCTGTCAGTACGGTGCCAACTGCGCGGCGAGTGCTCGCTGGCGCCATATCAATCAAAAGGTTCGCATGGCGCTGGAAGCCATTAGCTTGGCGGAGATGGATGTCTCGGAGCCAGCAAGCGCACCCACCGGCGATCAGGCGATCACGGTACATCACTCTTGCGTTTAGCGGAGTCCATTATGTCGGCAACTACCAAGACGCTGGAAGAACTGACTAACCGAAAGTATGAGGCGGGGTTCATCACCGATATCGAGCAGGATACGGTTCCGCCTGGCCTCAACGAAGACATCATCCGCTTTATTTCCAAAAAGAAGGCCGAGCCGGAATGGATGCTCGAATGGCGGCTCAAGGCCTATCGAAATTGGCTGGAGATGCCGGTGCCGGAATGGGCCAATGTGTACTATCCCCCGATCGACTTTCAGGCGATCTCTTATTATTCGGCCCCGAAGCGCAAGGAGGACATGCCTCAGAGTCTGGATGAGATCGATCCGAAGCTGAAGGAGACCTATGACCGCCTCGGGATCCCCTTGCACGAGCAGGAGATGCTGGCAGGGGTGGCCGTCGACGCCGTCTTCGACTCCGTCTCCGTCGCAACGAGCTACAAGGCGAAGCTCAAGGAGCAAGGCATCGTCTTCTGCTCGATGTCCGAGGCCGTTCAAGAGCACCCCGAGCTGGTTCGGAAGTATATTGGCACCGTGGTGCCCTTCAACGACAACTACTACGCGGGGTTGAACTCGGCGGTCTTTACGGACGGTTCGTTCGTCTTCATCCCGAAAGGCGTGCGCTGTCCAATGGAGCTGTCGACGTACTTCCGGATCAACGCGGCCAATACGGGGCAGTTCGAGCGCACCTTGATCATTGCTGAAGAAGGCGCTCACGTGAGCTACCTCGAGGGTTGCACGGCCCCCGTTCGCGATGAAAATCAGCTGCATGCGGCGGTTGTGGAGTTGATCGCACTGGACGATGCGGAGATCAAATACTCCACCGTGCAGAATTGGTACCCGGGCGACGAGGAAGGCCGGGGGGGCGTTTACAATTTCGTCACCAAGCGGGGCCTGTGCGCGGGTAACAACTCGAAGATTTCCTGGACTCAAGTCGAAACCGGCTCGGCGATCACCTGGAAATATCCGAGCTGTGTGCTCCGCGGCGACAACTCGGTCGGCGAGTTCTACTCCGTGGCGGTGACCCGCGCGCGGCAGCAGGCGGATACCGGCACGAAAATGATCCACATGGGTAAGAACACGCGCAGCACGATTGTCAGCAAGGGAATCTCGGCCGGCCATGGCCAGCAGAGCTATCGTGGCTTGGTGCGGATCACGCCAAAAGCGGAGAACGCGCGTAATTATTCCCAGTGCGACTCCATGCTGATGAGCGATACGTGCGGGGCGCATACCTTCCCCTACATCGACATCCAGAACGCGACCGCGCAACTCGAGCACGAAGCGACGACCTCGAAGATCGGCGAGGATCAGATCTTGTATTGCAATCAGCGTGGTATCTCCACCGAAGATGCCGTCTCGCTCATCGTCAACGGTTTCTGCAAGGAAGTCTTCCGCACGTTGCCGATGGAGTTCGCAGTCGAAGCGCAAAAACTGATGGAGATCACCCTGGAAGGCAGCGTTGGTTGATCCTGCTGCGCGGGACTTGCAGGAAGGCCGTGGTTAAGGCGCGTTGGCAGTTGGACGAGGCGCAACACGGTCTCTTTTGGGGGGCGCGCCGAGCGAGTCAGCCGCGGTCTGCATGTTGTTTCGGCGGCATCAATCAGCGCCGAAACCGGGGTGATACGACGTCGACGGAGGGCCATTCATGGCACTGCTTGAGATTCGAAATCTGCATGCCACCATCCAGGGCGTGGAGATTCTTAAAGGCATAGATCTCGCTATCGAACGCGGGGAAACGCACGCGATCATGGGGCCGAACGGCTCCGGCAAGAGCACTTTAGCGAAAATTCTGGCCGGTGATCCGAGCTACGAGGTAACGGCCGGCGAAGTGCTTTTCCGAGAGCGCAACCTGCTTGAGCTCGCGCCCGAGGATCGGGCCCGGGAAGGCGTGTTTCTGGGGTTTCAGTATCCGGTCGAGATCCCGGGAGTGTCCAATACGTACTTCCTCAAGGCCGCGCTGAACGCCATCCGCAAGTATCGGGGTGAGAAAGAGCTGGATGCCATGGAGTTTCTTCAGCTCATCAAGGAGCGCGCCAAGTCGGTAAACCTCGATGAATCGCTGCTGCGGCGCCCCGTCAACGAGGGCTTCTCGGGGGGGGAGAAAAAACGCAACGAGATCTTTCAGCTCGCCGTGTTGGAGCCGTACCTGGCGGTGCTCGACGAGACGGACTCCGGGCTGGATATCGATGCTCTGCGCAGCGTCGCGGATGGCGTGAACTCCCTGCGCAATGAAGAACGCGGCTTTTTGGTGATTACGCATTATCAGCGACTGCTTAGTCACATCATCCCGGATAAGGTGCACGTGCTGCTCAATGGCCGGATCGTCAAGTCCGGAGGCAAGGAGCTCGCTGAGGAGCTCGAGGAGAGCGGTTACGCGCTGTTTGATGAGGCCGCCGCTTAACTGTGGCGCCGGAGGTCCGGATGGAAGCGATTGCTGAACAGAAAAGTATCTATCTGCAGGACTACGAGGCGCGCTCGGCGCATCGAGACGAGCCCGAGTGGCTTGCGCGCTTGCACAGGCTCGGAATCGAGTGCTTCGAGGCGCAGGGGTTTCCTGGACGAAAGGTGGAAGCCTGGCGCAAGACGGACCTGACGCCCGTGTTGCGCGAGCATTTCGTGCCCAGTGAAGGGCCGGGTCAAGTGGGCGCGGAGTTGATCGAAAAAGTCGGCGTGCTGGGCAAGGCGCATCGGCTCGTTTTCGTCGACGGGTGGCTCGATCCGGCCTTGTCCGAGTTGGACAAATTGCCCAAGGGCGTGACGTTGGCGCCGTTATCGGAGTATGGCGAGCACTTGCCGGCGGTCGTTCGCCAGTCGCTCGGCGCCTTCGCCGATACCGAGGCACATCCATTCGCGGCACTCAATACGGCGTTTTTCCGCGACGGCGTCATGGTGCATTTGGCGCGTGGTGCAACGCTCGAGCAGCCGATCGCAGTCGTCCATTTATTGACGCCACAGGCGGATCGCCGCGCGATTTACCCCCGGACGGTGATTGTAGCCGAAGAGGCTTCCCAGACTGCGCTGATAGAGCATTTCCTGGGTGCCGATGAGCCCTTCGCGCTGAACTGTCCGGTCACCGAGATCGTGGCCCGGCAAGGGGCCAATGTCGATTACTACAAGGTACAGGAGGAGGGCGCGGGCAGCGCTCACCTCGGGGCGGTTCATGCCGAGGCGGACCGGGATGCGAGCGTTCGCATGCATTCATTCGCCTGTGGCGCTCGGCTCGCGCGCACCGATATCTACGCCAACCTGAACGGTCCGGGCGCGGATGTAACGCTCAACGGCCTTTATTTGACAGCAGCCCGGCAATATTGCGACCACCATACCTGGGTCAATCACAAGGCGGAGCACGGTACGTCGCGACAGGTATTCAAGGGTGTCTTGCAAGGGCGCTCGGAGACCGTCTTCGACGGCCTGGTGAAAGTGTTCGAGCGTGCGCAGAAGATCGATGCGCAGCAGCAGAACCGCAATTTATTGTTGGGCAAGCTGGCGCTCGCGCACTCGAACCCACGCCTTGAGATCCACGCCGATGACGTCAAATGCTCTCACGGGTCCACCGTGGGTAAGCTTGATGACGAGGCGCTGTTTTATCTCAACACCCGCGGCATTGGATTCGATGATGCCCAGGGCATGCTGACATTCGCGTTTGCCGACGAGATGCTCAAGCCGATTCGCTTGGATGGGCTTTATCAATACGAACGGCACTTGCTATTTCAAAGGTTGCCAGGCGCCGAGGCGGCGAGGGAAATGTTATGAGCATGGTCGATCCGGTGCAGGAGCAAGGAGCAGCTGCGCCCCTTGCGGTGGAACGCATACGGGCAGACTTCCCGATCCTTGCACGGCCGATGAACGGCAAGCGGCTGGTATTTCTGGATAGCGCAGCCAGCGCGCAGAAGCCTGAAGCCGTTATCCGGGCGATCGAGGAATGCTATCGGGACTATTACGCCAATATTCATCGCGGTGTCTACCAGCTTTCACAGCGGTCGACGCAGGCGTACGAGGCTGTGCGCGGCAAGGTGAGAGCGCTGCTCAACGGCGCCGATGACCGGGAAGTGGTCTTCGTTCGCGGCGCCACCGAAGCCATTAATCTGATAGCGCACAGCTACGTGCGGCCCCGACTCGGACCCGGCGATGAGATCCTGATTACCGGCATGGAGCATCACTCCAACATCGTTCCCTGGCAGTTGTTGTGTGAGCAAACGGGCGCGAAGCTCGTTGTCTCGCCGATAACGGAATGTGGCGAGGTGGATTTGGAGGATTTCCGCAGCCGGCTCACGGAACGGACCAAGTTCGTAAGCGTGGTGCACGTATCCAATGCGCTGGGCACCATCAATCCGGTGCGGGAGATGATCGCCGCAGCGCACGAGCGCGGCGTGGCCGTGCTCGTCGACGGCGCCCAGTCGGTGCCCCACCTATCGGTCGACGTGGCCGCGCTTGGCTGCGATTTCTACTGCTTTTCGGGCCATAAGATCTATGGACCGTCCGGCGTCGGCGTCTTGTGGGGGCGGCTGAATCTGTTGCAGGAGATGCCTCCGTATCACGGCGGCGGCGAAATGATCCGCTATGTGACTTTCGAGGGAAGCGAGTTCGCCGAACCGCCGCAGCGCTTCGAGGCGGGCACTCCCAATATCGCCGGTGTCGTCGGTTTGGGTGCGGCCATCGATTATGTCTGTGCCATCGGTACGGAGCGGATCGCTGCTCATGAGCATGCCCTGCTTGAATACGCCACGGGGCGTCTTAGCGAAGTGGATGACTTGCGCATTATCGGCACCGCCAGCGCCAAAGCAGGGGTCATCTCCTTCCTGCTGGGGCGTGTCCATCCGCACGACATCGGAACGATCTTGGATATGGAGGGGGTGGCCATCCGGGCGGGCCATCACTGCGCGCAACCGGTGATGCAAAGGTACGGCATAGCGGCTACGGCTCGAGCCTCCTTCGGTGTGTACAACACGTGCGATGACGTGGACGTGCTCGTGCGAGCCCTGGACAAGGTTAGGGAGCTGTTTATCTGAATGTCTGATCTGCGCGACCTATATCAAGAGGTTATTCTTGATCACAACAAGCACCCGCGGAACTTCCGGAGTGTGGAGCCGCATTCGCATCAAGCGAACGGGTACAACCCGCTGTGCGGCGATCGCGTGACGATTCAACTTAGCATTGAAGACGGAGTGATCGCCAATATCGGCTTCCAGGGTGATGGCTGCGCCATCTCGACGGCGTCGGCTTCCATCATGACCGAGGTGCTTGAGGGCAAGACAGTCGAAGAGGCGCAAGGCCTGTTCGAGCAATTTCATGATTTGGTAACTCGTGATGATGCCTATCCCGAACCGGCTCTCGGTAAAGTGGCGGTGCTCGCGGGCGTGCGGGACTATCCCATGC
>NZ_JBXWZQ010000169.1:0-3321 GCF_059432795.1 Nitrococcus sp.
GCTTTCTGGTGAAGGCTGGCATCGACTCGATCTCCGTGAATCCCGACAGCTTCGTGGCAGTCAAGCAGCACGTCGCGGAAGCAGAAAAGGAATAGGCCGTGCCGATCGTAGTATCCGAGATGTAAGACTGGGAGCGAGCCGCCCTGAAGCCCCTCGCGGAGTGCAATTCCATCGAGTACCGGAACCATGAGCTCACGGCAGAAAATGCCGGTGAAGCCGGGTATGCCGAAATCGTCTCGACATTCATCACTCTGGGCGTGGTGGGCACCGGCAACATCGGCGCCGCGTTCATTGAGCCTGCGCAATTCGAGCCGTGCGGCTGCCGTGTTATCAATACCGCCGGCGAATCGAAGATACGAACCAGTACGATCTTCGAACGGCACATTTTGGGAAGCTTCCGCCTTGGCGGTATTAGGGATGATGCTGATGGACAACGACTTCATGGTGGTAATCGACAGCGATGAGACGACGGCCACCGAACTTCACGACATAGCGCAATGCACGGGCCTACGATGTCAGACAATCGCCAAGCCCGCCACGGCGGCCCTGGCACAAGAGCTGGCAGGAATCCCGGCGCTGGCTTTCTTGTGCTGCGATGACGACGCCGAGGCAGGCCTGGAGCTGCTGGATTCCCCGGTCCTGCGTCGCGCGGGACAAATGGTGATCGTAAGCGCTCGTGAGCTCGACCAAGCGACGCGGACACGCGCCGCCCGGGCCGGTGCCTGGATGATCGCCAAGCCCCTCGATCTCGAATTCGTCCGTGCTCTGATAAGCGATGTGAGCGCAGAGGCTTGCCGGAATCAAGGGAGCGGGAGGAATGCGCTGTACTCGAGGGCGCCACTCGACCGGTGCGGGCTACTCCAAGGCAACTCCCCTGAAATGCGGCAGCTCTATCGACTGCTGCGCAAAGTGGCGCCCCATAACGTCTCGGTACTGGTGACCGGCGAGAGCGGCACCGGCAAGGAGCTGGTTGCCCGGAGCCTGCACCTGCTTTCCGACCGCCGCGACGGGCCCTTCGTTGCTGTCAACTGTGGCGCGATTGCGCCAACGCTGGTGGAAAGCGAGCTCTTCGGACACGAGCGGGGAAGCTTCAGCGGTGCACAGCGTCGCCATCATGGTCTGTTCGAGCGAGCCTGCGGCGGCACTCTGTTCCTCGATGAGATAACCGAGATGCCCGCCGCGGCGCAGGCAAAGCTGCTCAGAGTTCTGGAAACGGGACAGTTCCAACGCGTTGGTGGCGAGCGCACACTCGCCACCAACGCACGTATCGTCACCGCCTCCAATCGCAACGTCATGCAGGCAACGTCTCAGGGCACACTGCGCCACGATCTTTACTACCGGATTGCCCGCTTCACCCTGCACCTGCCACCCCTGCGCATGCGCGGCGACGACGTCATCGGGCTCGGCGCGAGCTTCCTGCACGATCTCAACGAACGCCACGGCACCCACGTCGGACTCACGGATGCTGCGGCGCGCACGCTCAGGAGCTATAGCTGGCCGGGTAACGTGCGCGAGCTGAAGAGCGTTGTCGAGCGCGCCTACATTACCGGACACTTCGACATTGGTGAGGGACAGCTCGCCGCTCTCGACGACCCGCCCTCAGCCAACAGCCGCTATTTGAGCGTCAGCATCGGCAGCTCCCTGGACGAATCGGAGCGACGCCTCATCTTCGCCACGCTTAATGCCAGCGAAGGCAACAAAACGCATGCCGCCCGGACGCTCGGCATCAGCTTGAAAACTCTCTATAACCGGCTCAATCGCTATGCCGACGCGGGCGACGAGGGATCCCTGAGGCGACAGGCCTGACGAACACGGAGAGCACTGCCATGAAAAAACGAACGGTGCGCGACATGGACCTGAGCGGGAAGCGGGTCCTGGTACGCGTGGACTTCAACGTTCCGCTGGATCCGGAGGGCCGGATCGCCGACGACCGCCGGATACGTGCGGCACTGCCAACACTGGAACACTGCCTGGAGTACGGCGCATCAATCGTACTCATGACGCATCTCGGACGCCCCGGCAACACGCCGGAGCCGCGCCTCAGCACGGCACCGCTGGCCGCACGGCTCGGCGAACTGCTCAAGACCGATATCACTCACACGCAAGACATACTCGGCGAGGACGCCACGAGCAAAGCCCGCTCACAGCAGGCCGGGACGATACTCATGCTCGAAAATCTCCGCTTCGACCCCGGCGAGAAGAGCAACGATGCCGATTTCGCCCAGCGTTTGCGCGACTTGGGGGACCTCTACATCAACGATGCCTTTTCCGTGTGCCACCGCCGGCATGCCTCTGTGTTCAAGCTGCCCGGCCTGTTCCCAGACGACGCCCGCGGAATCGGGATGCTGATCGAGGCCGAGCTCGAAGCGCTCGACGCGCTGCTCGAATCACCGCGCCGGCCGTTGCTGGCGATACTTGGCGGCGCCAAGGTCGGCGACAAGATCGGCGTCATCGAGGCGCTGCTGGACCGGGTCGATCGGCTTCTCGTCGGCGGCGCCATGGCGTACACCTTCCTGAAGGCCCACGGCGCCAACGTGGGCGATTCGATGGTCGAGGACGATCAGTTGGAGCTAGCGGCACGGCTGCTCGGCACCGGTGACAACAAACTGGTACTGCCCAAGGATCACGTGGTCACCCGGAACGGCGAAACCCACGTGATCGCAGGTGAAATCCCCAGCGGCTGGAGCGGTATGGACATCGGCCCTGACACCATCGAACGCTACGTCGACGCTATCGGCGAAGCCGCCACGGTCGCGTGGAACGGACCGATGGGCAAGTTCGAGGACGACGCTTTCAGGGAGGGCACGGACGCCATCGTTCGCGCCCTGGCCCACAGCCCGGCACTCACCGTCGTCGGCGGCGGCGAAACCGCCGAGGCTGTGGAACGGCTTAAACTCAGCGACCGTTTCGATCACATTTCCACCGGCGGTGGCGCGTTTCTGGAGTATCTCCGAGGCCAGGACCTGCCTGCACTGTCGGCAATCTGATCCGGGCAGCAGCTCCGCGAACGCCAGCAACCGCAGCGGGAACAGGAGCCTGGCCGGCGAGATCGGCGGCCGTGTGATAGTCGGCATCTTCGGTCGCCAGAGCCTGATTGCGAAGGTAGCCCAAAGCACTGTGGCCCCCTTCGAGCATTGACGAATCTCATTGGCTACAGCGCACGGCGACCCAACCATACAGGATGTGGATAGTGGCATTTTGACATTGACTATGAACCCGTCCCTCGACGTTTCCGCCGAGGTGTCGAGTCTCGCGCCCGAGCGCAAGCTGCGCAGCGCCAAAGTGCGCCATGAGCCCGGCGGCGGCGGCATCAACGTGGCC
>NZ_JBXWZQ010000170.1:0-4601 GCF_059432795.1 Nitrococcus sp.
CCCCCCTACTTCAGGCTGATGGAAGAGGTCAACCTCCAAGCCGGCCGCCCCTTCGAGGACCTGCCGGTGCCGTGGCTTTCGCCGCAAGAATTTGCCCGGCGAAGCGCCAACGGCACCCTGATCGACACGCGGGACGTCGAGGCCTACGCGGGGGGGCACATCGCCGGCGCCTACAGCGTTTGGCTCAACGGCATGGCCCGCTATGGGGGCTGGGTGAGCGATGATGCCACACCGATCTACCTAGTGGCCGATGGTCCTCAGGCGTTGCGCGAAGCCCGGCTGGCGCTGGCGCGCATCGGGCGCGACAACGTGGCCGGAGCCCTCGCCGGCGGTTTTGAAGCGTGGCGCAATTCCGGGCTTCCAATCGAGTTGGCCGGCACCGTCTCGGCGCGCCAACTCGCCGAGCGGCGCGAGCGTTTCGTTGTCCTCGATGTCCGAGAAGCCGGCGAGTATGAGGGCGAAGGACATATTCCGGAGGCACGTCACATCCACGTCGGGCACCTGGAGGCGCGGATCGACGACCTCGGGCTCCCCACGGACACAGAAGTCGTTTGCACCTGCAGCGTCGGCCATCGGGGCAGTCTCGGCGTCAGTATTCTCAAGCGCCACGGCTTCACCAACGCCTACAACCTGCTTGGCGGCATGACCGCCTGGACGGCTCTCGGCCTGCCGACCGCCGAAAACGAGGCAGTAACGTAAGGAAACGGCGCCACGCAGCGATCTGCCGGCGAAAATCCAATCGCCCGACGCCCTCGGGTCAGGTGCAGCGAGAACGGAATCCGATTCAGGCCTCTTTCGCCGAGCCCGTCTGCTCGGCCGCGCCGTAGTCCCGCTCCAGATGAGACGCGTCGTTGAAGCAATGGATGCGCCAGTGCCGGGTATTGAGCCGGGCGTCGCTCGAGCCAGGCCAGAACTTTTCGTCCAAGGTGAAATCGAAGACCGCCGTATTGCGTACCCGAATACCCCACGTCCGGTCGGTGCCGAGGAGCGCGACAATGATGTGCTGCAGAATGCCGCCATGGCTGAATGCCACGATCACGTCGCCGGCGCCGTGGCCATCGATAAGCGATGCGATTACTCTCCGGCCACGCGCACGACGCTGCTCGAGGTCTTCGGCCCCTTCCACCACGGCCCAGTCGCCACTGTCGCGAAACGCCCGCGCCATGGCCGGGTACTGGGCGTCGATTTCCTCCCAGCTCAGCCCGGAGAATATCCCGACGTTATATTCGATAAGCTCATCCCACTGGACGAGGGGCGCTTGCCATGATCGGCAAACGATGCGGGCGGTCTCTAGGGTCCGCCGCAGCGGCGAGCTGTAGACATGAGTCGGCTCGAGGCATTCCATCTGAAATCGCTGGAACAGCCGTTCCGACTGCCGACGCCCCGTCGGCGTGAGGTCGAACTCCGCATGCCCTTGCAGTCGACCTTGTGCATTACCCTCGGATTCCGCATGGCGTACCAAAACACAACGCATTAACTTCTCCAGTGCAGTTGCAGGCGTCGCGGCCCAAGCGCAGGCGAACGGCAAGCTGTGAGCCTCCCGCTCGAATGATGCAGAGATCGACGCTTCTTGCTGTGACGCCCTGCCATCACGCTGGCGAGCCCGACCGGGCATTAACCGCCAAGAGTCCGGACCGCCGCCGCCCATCGAGCTGAGGTATGCTTCGGCTGCCGAGGGGAACCGGATCAAGGCGAACTTAACGAACCGTTAACGACAACGAGCGCAGAATCTTCCGTCGCCCCTGCAAGCGGAGCCAACATGGATGCAAAACTTCAGCGTGCCCTCGTCACGCTCCAGCGCACCCAACGCTTCTCGCACCGAGTGCTTGTGTATTTTTTGTCGAATCACGGCATTTTGCTGGCTGGCGGCGTCGGTTACAACGTGCTGTTGTCTATCGTACCGCTGTTCGCGGTGTTCCTGGCAGTCCTCTCGCGCATCGTTGACGAGGCTCAGCTCATTGCCACGATTCACGCCCAAGCCCAGTTGCTGGTTCCGGGACAGGCCGAACTGCTGGTGGCCACGGTCGAGCAATTCATTCATGACAGAGGGTTCGTCGGCGGTGTCGGATTTCTGGTCTTATTGTTCTTCAGCTCTCTCGCCTTTCGAATGCTGGAGGATGCGATTTCAATCATTTTTCACCACCGTGCACATGTTTACAGGCGCAGTTTCTGGATGTCGGCGTTACTGCCGTATCTCTATGTGCTGATTCTGGGATTCGGCGTGTTGGCGCTGACGCTGGTCGTCGCCTCCGTGAACCGGCTCAGCGGCGGCAATCACGACGTATCGGGGTCCGAATTGACCCTGAGCTGGGAGGCGGCCACCGTGCTTTACGGGTTCGGATTCATTGGCATCGGGCTGCTTTTCACCTCCATCTACAAAGTGCTGCCCGTGGTGCGGATCGCGCTGCGCCGGGCCCTCGTCGGCGGCTTCATCGCCGCCGTGCTTTGGGAGCTGAGCTTGTGGGCGCTTGTTTACTACTTCGATAACATTTCGTTGGTGAACGCCGTTTACGGCTCTTTCGCAACGCTGATCGTGGTGCTGCTCAGCTTCGAGCTCGGGGCCGTCAAACAGTTGCTCGGAGCACAGGTCATAGCCGAACTGGAGCGCAGCGCGGAGGCAGGGGTCGCGTGGCACGAGGACGCGGAGCAAGTACGCCCATAACGGCGAACACCGAGAGCGTTTTCGCTTACCAGCCCGCCCCGTCTCGCGGCGGAGCGTGCTACTGCAGGTTCGTATCCGCAGCAATCCGCACGTCGAGGCAGGATTCTGTCAACTCGCGTGCCATGTGCAAAGCCGCTGATGTTTATGCACCAGGCGCTCATGGAGAGACTTTTGGCCTCACCGATATCCCTTTTTTGCACGGCGCTTGCACAGGCACGCAATGCCTTGGCGTTTGTCTAAACCACAGTCAATGCGACCCGGTGGCACACTTCCAGAAGCTTGGAGGCTGTTATGAAGGCTGTGGTATTTCATGACGTCGGTGATATTCCACTCGATGACGTGGCCGAGCCGAAAATTCAGACGCCCGACGATGCAGTGATCAAGATTACTCACAGCGCCATTTGCGGCACCGACCTGCACATGGTGCGCGGCACGCTGCCCGGCATGAAACCGGGCACACCATACTAGGTCACGAAGCGGTCGGGATCGTCGAAGAAACAGGCAGCCGAGTACGCAATTTACTACCGGGCAAACGCGTTGTCGTGCTTTCGACCATTGCGTGCGGACGGTGCACCTATTGTCGGGACGCCTATTACGCTCAGTGCGATGAAGCGAATCCGAACGGCAAGCTCGCCGGGACGGCATTTTTCGGCGGACCCGAGCCGAGTGGACCATTTCATGGCCTTCAGGCCGAATATGCGCGTATCCCGTTTGCCGCCACCGGTTTGGTCAAGTTGCCCGATGAGGTATCCGACGAGGACGCCATTCTGGTCTCGGACGTGGTTCCCACCGGGTTTTTCGGTGCCGACCTTGCAGGAATCAAGGCGGGCATGACAGCGGCTGTGTTCGGGTGTGGCGCGGTGGGCCAATTCGCGATCACCGCGGCGCTGTCCAATGGCGCAGGACGGGTGTGGCGGTCGATACCCTGCCCTCTCGGCTCGAAATGGCCTGTCGACAGGGAGCGGAAGCCATCGATTTCAACGCCGAAGACCCGGTCTCGAGCATACGAGAGCTGACTTTGGGGGCGGGCGCGGACTGCGTAATCGATGCCGTCGGCGTCGATGCGGAACCCGCCAGCGCAGGACCGAGCGCCGCCACCTCCGACAAGCTTGCCCGGTACGAGCACGAACGCGCCGAAGTGGCTCCGCGCACCCACTCACCCGACGGGCTTCGTTGGCGACCGGGGGGCGCGCCTTCGCAAGCTTTGGAATGGTCGATCAATGCCGTTGCCAAGGGCGGTGTCGTGTCTTTGATTGGCGTCTATCCACCCAGCCAGACCGGCTTTCCTATTGGGCTCGCCATGCAGCGCAATCTGACCCTGCGCATGGGTAATTGCAACCACCGTCATTATGTGCCGGGGCTGGTCAGCCGGGTAAAAAACGGCACGCTGGACCCACGCGCCGTGGTGCCTCAAACCGAGCCGCTGCCCGATGTCATAGCGGCTTACGAGGCCTTCGATACCCGCCAGGCGGGGTGGGTGAAGGTATCGTTCGTTCCATCCGGCTAGGGCCACGCCGGCGGCAAGCCACCCACGCGAATTCAACACCTCCCGCCACCGGCGATCACTGAGCGCAGCATGTAACGCAAGACGTCCGCCCTGCCACTCGGCGGGGCGAACTCCTGATGCCGATTGCCATGGGGGCCGGACGTGGCGCAGCACCGGGGCCGGTTCAGCCCGAGCTTTGCGGCCCGCCACGCGATTCGCTGACCGCGGTTGCACGTCAACCAGCGATTTTGCCGTGCTCGCGCAGCATCTTGAGTTGAAAGAGGCTTTCGCGCTCGTCCTCCTCCAGGGCGCCTTCAATTTCGCGAACGCGCCGCTGATACTGGGGAATGATGTTGTGCTTCAACGCATTGACTCGCCTCTGGATCCGGCGGTGCTCACGCAGCAGGCGCCGCAGAGCGGTTTCGGACTCTCCCAATACGGCCAGGGTTTCGA
>NZ_JBXWZQ010000171.1:0-4353 GCF_059432795.1 Nitrococcus sp.
CTGCCGTGTCATCGGCTGTGCGCCCCCACCTGGAATGAGTGAAAAAAGCGGGATATTTTGAGAAAAAACGACAATTTGTGGGACAAGAACGACCAGCGCGCGGCGCGCTACTCACCTGAATTGCGTAAGTGAGCCAGAAAAGTGAAGGGGTGTTTAAAAGGCTTTAAATCACCTCTCCCCGATCGTTAAAAAAGCGCGGCTTGAAGCCTGGTGTACTCCTTACTCGAAACGGTAGCCATGAGCTTGCGGCCGTCCTTGAATTTCGCCACGAACGTGACGTCTTTGCCACGGCCGCCTGCGACCAGCCCAGCCAAAAGGCCCAGGGGGCCTAGTACCGCAGCACCAGCCACGCCCCAGCCAGCGGTGCCCCACAGCCGTTTAACGGCCTCCTCATTGGCCACCTCTACGGTTTCCACCTGGTGCGCCGGGATCCGCTCCTGGGAATAAAACTTGTCCGGTTTCATGAGCATGAACGTACCTTTCGACAACGTATTACTTCCCTCTTTCCCAAAATCCCCTGCATGAACCTTCAATTTAGCCATTTTGTGCCCTCCATTTAAATTTCCGAGTTCCTACTTTCGGGGTTTCAAGTTGGAATTTTAGCGTCCTCTAATATTCTCAGTTCCAAGTTCGGTAATGCGCTGTAAATAAAGGCGTTTTCGCCCCCAGGCCCTGAGCGAACTAGGAACTGAAGTTGGAACCACCTGGTGCTCATTCTGAGCCTTCCTGCCTCTCCGCGTTAATCGACTGAAACACTCGTTTCGCGCCCTCCTCATTTACCCCATGCACCACTATTAGCTCCTGGATAGTCGTCGACCAAATCGCCGGGACAGTCCCGTATTCGTTGCTGAGCCTCTCGATGATTTTGTTCGCGGCACGGAGCCGATCCCAGAGCGACTCTTCCGTCGGGTTGTAGTCCTCGCGATCGTCACGCACCACCTCTGCCCCTTTTTTCTCGTCCGAAAGGCCCAGCAGCCAGGCGACGGTGACCTTCCCCGCCCTCGCCAGCCGTATGAGCTCTGACGCGCGGGGCTCGCTTTCCCCTTTCTTCCACTTCCTTAGCGTCCCCTCGGCGACGCCCACCTCCCGCGCAAGCGCGCTGAGGCTTTTCCAGGAGTCAACGAGTTCGGCAATCCGATCTTTGGTGGTCACAATTCGTACAAATAGCTCGTATTTATAGTATTGACGATCGCATATTCAGCGCGTACATTCGTGCGAACATGAAAGTATGCACCCGTCCAAAAAAAGCGGCCGATTGGCACCCGGCCGATATTGTCGCCGCTCTCCGTAAGGCCGGTTGGTCTTTGCGGAGGCTCAGCGTGCATCACGGTTATGCCCCAACCACCCTCGCGATGTGCATGTCGCGCCAATGGCCCAGGGGGCAGCGAATTATCGCAGACGCCATCGGCGTCGATCCTGCTGATATCTGGCCCTCCCGTTATAAGGACCAAGAGGAGCGCCAATGCGCCTAACCGCCGGGAAAAGCATACCCATAAAACCCGTGCCCCGAAAGGGGCAGGGCTTCGCAAACTTTGGAAAGGGGGCATAAATGGCGGCTCCAAAAGATCGACGTTATTGGAAACACCTGCGCGCCACCAATCTTCGGCATTCGATGGAGTTGTGCATCCAGTACGCAAGGGCCGTACACAACCTCAGCGTCGAGCAGATTGCAGAGCGAATGGGGATGCCGAGTCACTGGCGGCTTTACAAGTACATAGCTGATGGGAGCCTGCCCCTCAGATACCTCCAGTCCTTCGAGCACGCTTGCGGCGGGTGCGACTACGTAACGCGATATGTGGCGGCGGCCCGCCACAAGATTCTCATCGAGATACCAACCGGCCGCTCGGCTTCCGAAACGGAAATGTCCGAGCTTCAAGCGCTCCTTTCCGAGGCGAATTCAGCGCTGGTCCGATTTTATCGGCGCGAGGTTAGTAGCGATGACGCATTACAAGCGGTCGAGGCCGCCGTTGGCGCATTGGCTTATCAACGCGAGCAGGTGAGCAGGCATTCACAACCGGATCTGGCGCTCTTCACAGAGGTGGACCATGAGCCCGAGAAGTGAATTTAACGTCGGTTTCATGCACGGAGCGCGGGCCGCTTTAGTTGGTCACGACTACACCCATTGTCCAGAAGTGCTTTCACGATATACCGCATTTTTTGATCTGTCCGACTACGACGGCTGGTCCGAAGCCATCGTCACTCTATATGAGGACGAAATTCCCTATAGAGGGGGCTGGCTCCTGGGCTGGTGGTTTGCCTCTACGAAGTTGCGCGGGTTGAGGGATATTGATGAACGCTCCGCGTTGTTCGCCGCCGGGGCCGTCGCAGACGTCACTTGGGAGAGTCTCAATGCGTGAATGGTACTCGGCGTCTGAGTTGGCTGACCTTCCTGGTATTCCGAATTCCGTTCGCGGGATAAATAAGAAGTCCGAGCGAGAAAACTGGCAAACCCGGCCCAGGAAGGCCCGAGGCGGTGGGCGAGAGTTTCACATCAATTCCCTCCCAGAAAGTACACGCGCCGCGCTCTACCTGCGCGAGCCGCCTTCTGCCCCCGATGGTGATGGCAGCAGTGGCCCCGTGGCTGCAAACGGTACCGAGTCGGGAATGGATCCGGCGAACGGCGCAAACCATTCATCGAGCTACTGCCCGGACTCGCTGTGGGCATGGTTCGAACGTAAGCCCGACAGCCAAAAGGAGAAGGCCAGGAAGCGCCTGGCCGTCGTCCAAGAGTTTCATCGCCTGATCGACTTGGGTGTCTCCCCCGGGCGTGCCCACGAAGCGATACAAGCTCAGTTCGGGGAGAAGAAACGGACGTATGAAAGGTGGCTTCGAGCCGTGAAGGGCGTGCACAAATCGGATTGGCTGCCCGCTCTGTGCCCGAATCACTCTGGCTGCATGGTTACCGCCGAGGTCTCAACCGAGGCCTGGGAAATGTTCAAGGCCTTGTACCTCGACCGCTCGTGCCAGGCCCTGTCCACCTGCTATCGGCGCGTGCAGCGGGCGGCCAGGAAGAACGGCTGGGCGTGGCCGTCGCAAAATACCATCGCGCGCAAGATAGATCGTGATATCCCGGCCAACCAACTGATCTAACTCAGGGAAGGCACCGAAGCGCTCGAACAAACCTTTCCGACGATGGTGCGCGCTCACGCCGCACTGCATGCCCTGCAGGTCGTCAACGGCGACGGCGTGGAGTTTCACCCCGCGCTTAAGTGGCCGGACGATTCCGTTAATCGCGCCAAGGTGTGGTTTTGGCAGGACGTTGGCACGGGCAAGATCCTTGCCTGGCGCGCTGACCAGACCGAGAACAAGGACATGCTTCGCCTGTCCGTCGGTGACCTGGTCGACCGATACGGCATTCCCGAAGTCGCAGTTATCGATAACACGACAGCCGCGGCCAGCAAGTGGCTCACGGGCGGCATCAAGAACAGGTATCGCTGGAAGATCAAAGACGAGGATCCCCGCGGCATCATGGTCGATCTCGGCATCGACGTTCGCTTCACCCTACCGGCACACGGCCAATCCAAACCGATCGAGCGCGCATTTCGAGACCTGCGCGAACTGATCGACAAGCATCCGCAATGGAGCAACCGGGGCACCCAGGGGCGTCCGATTCCCGTCGAGGAGTTCCTCGAAGTACTCGAGCAGGAAGTGGCCGCGCATAACGCGCAGGCCGGTCGCCGAGGCGCGCATTGCAACGGCCGCAGCTTCGATCAAATGTTCGAGGAGTCTTACAGCCGTTCAACGATCCGCAAAGCCACGGCTGATCAACGCCGCTTGTGGCTGCTGGCCGCCGAGCGCGTCCGCGCCAACTCCGCGACCGGCGCGGTAGTCCTCGGCCGTGGGCCGCAGGGCGCGAACCGTTATTGGTGCGACCAGCTTGTCGATCACCGCGGCGAGCAGATCGTCGTGCGGTGCGACCCGCAGCGCCTGCAGGAAGCGGTCCACGTCTACACGCTCGATGGCCGTTACATCGGCGCCGCCGAATGCGTCTGGCGCGGTGGCTTCATCGACACCGAGACGGCCCGCGCCTATCACCGGGCCAAGAGCCAGTACAAGCGCCACACGAAGCGGGCCGCCGAAGCGGAGCGCCGCATGAGCGCCGCGACCGCGGCCAAGCACATTCCGAAGATCGATCAACCGGACGGCGCCGAGGCGGGCGTCGTGTCCTTGCAGTTTCGCTCTAAGAAGGCTGTCGGCGATGACGTGGTCGCGAGCGACCAGGCCGGGGAATCGGTGGGATCGAATGAAAGCAGCGACGACAAGGAGCGCCGTCGCCAGAACTTCTCCGCGCGCGTGGCAAAACTGAATGCGGCGCGCAAGACGGAGCTTTGAAAACCGGAGCCGGCCGCTACT
>NZ_JBXWZQ010000172.1:0-10235 GCF_059432795.1 Nitrococcus sp.
GGCGCTGAGGTCGTTGATCATGAGATTGGCCATGGTTTTGCTCTCCTAAAGTGTTGCACTCATTGGGTTAAAAATTCGTTTCGGTCTGCTGCTCCGGAAGCCCTGTCGCTCCCGTTGCCTGAGTTATAGCAGCTCACGTGCCAACACCACCTGATAAATCGAAATAATTTATAACCTACTGTTTTTATCTATTTTATTTTCTTGCTCACAGCGATGTCGCGTGCAAAAAATGCGGGTTGATATTCAGGATAGTTTTTTCATTCACAACACATTGTCGCTTATCAGATGGTTCATGCCAAACAGTCACGCGCGGCTGCGTCTTTTCCCTCGCTAACAGCAACGGCCCACGGCGCATATGCGCCGACCTACAACGCCAGCGACTGTACGGAAAAGGGGGATAGCCAGTGAGAAAGTGATTGGGCATGTTTTGGGGGCAGAGGCAGAAGGTCAGCTCATGCAGGTCCAACGCGAGCCCCAACCGACCAGGCTCGAAGTGCAAGGCTCGATCCGAGAACCGCCATGGCGTCCGGGTGTGACATGGAAGCCGATTTACCCTGTCCCGGCCGACGGCGCACTCTCCCCTGCCACGTCTCAGTGCGACACGCAGATCCGAGGGCCCGGAGAATTGCTCAGCCAATGCAGCAAGCTATACTCGCGGATGCAAGTGTTGCAAAATCCTCCACGCGGCTCGATCGATGACAGGGCGTCTATTTGTCATTTAGGCGGATACGAAGGGCGGGCCAATATGGGGTGTCGTCGTTGTGCGCCAACCCCACATTTCCCGAACAGCAGGTTAGCTTATGCAAGGATTCAAGCATCTTTCCCCTGAGCAGGCCCATGAGATGATGCAGCAGGAGAAATGCCAGGTCGCCGACATCCGCGATGACCTCTCGTATCAGCAAGGACATATCCCCAACGCGGCCCATTTGAACGAACAAAGCCTATCCGATTTTCTCGAGACCGCGGACCGGGACCAGGCGCTGATTCTTTATTGCTATCACGGAAACACCAGCCTGAGTGCCGCGCAATTTTTCGTCGAAAAAGAGTTCACCAACGTGTACAGCATGGACGGTGGATTCGAAGAGTGGCGGCGCAAATTTCCGCGAGAGGTCAAAGCGGGGTGACCGCTACCCGACACCTTGCGCGCGCGAGCCTCCCGTGAGACAGCCCGTGAAATAGGCGACGATTCGCCGCAACCGTCGCGGACGGGTGCTCACGCGCGCAACTTCCTCGCGGAAACCGGGAATGGCGTTTGACTACGCGGATGGGCGCGAAAACGCCTAGTAATCCCCGCGTTACCTGGCCAGCGAGGGGAATTTGCTGTCAATGATCTTGTTCCATTCCGTTACACGATCTTCCATCCCCGCGAGCAACTCGTCGGCGTCGCCTTGGACGGTTACGCTCACGAGTTCGTCGCCGCGTGCAATGCTGTCCACGACCTGCTGATCGGCCTCCGATTCCACTTCACCGAACACCGTATGGGCGCCGTCGAGGTGCGGCGTGGGCGTATGCGTGATAAAAAACTGGCTGCCATTCGTCCCTGGCCCGGCATTCGCCATGGACAGCACGCCGGCCTTGTCATGGCGCAGCGTGGGACTGAATTCATCTTCAAACTTATACCCCGGACCACCGGTCCCCGTCCCCAACGGACAACCACCCTGAATCATGAAATGGGGGATCACGCGGTGAAAGGACAAGCCATCGTAGAATTTTCTCTGCGCAAGGTTAACGAAATTCGCCACGGTAACCGGCGCCGCTTCCGGAAAGAGCTTAACGTGGATGCTCCCTTTGCTGGTCTCGATCGTTGCTGAGATATCCATTTTATTACCCTCGACCATTGTATTGATAACGCCGTCAGTTGGCTCGGACCGCGCCGAATTTATTGAACGTCACCGATTGTCCACCATTAGACAGTCTATCCCGGCGGCTTTTCAAAACGCGCCGAACCAGGCGCTGCGCTCGTCAAATCGCCTCCGCGAACAGGTTATTGATTTTCGTGATTTCTGGCGAAATGATCAGAAGACGATGATTCCATCTTTGAATACGCAGTATTTTACAGGCTTTGCACAACATTTCACCCGGTTCGGGCGACCGCGCGAAGGGTTTTCCGCGCCGACCAAGGCGGAACGTCGGGTCGGATGGGTCAGGGGAAGAAGGAAGACGCCAATCGGCAGGGACTCACCAATAAAGCAGCGGGGGCCAAAGGACCCCCGCCGCGAAGGCATCGCTGGAGATCACCGCTTAGGCGGTTTGGCTCTGGACGATGGTGCCGTTCAGGTTGAACGTACCAGGGCCTTTGATGCCGACCGCCGTGTTGTTGATCTGCGCCGTCTGGACCTGACGCGTGAACTTCGCGTTCAAGCTCATCGGGTGCTTCGGGTACTTGACCGACGGCATGAGGTAGCCGCCGTACCAGCCGCCTTTCACGCGCAGGCTTGCCTGCCGGTCCAGGGTCTCGGTCGCGCTCAGGTCACGGATCATGATGCTCGCCATGGTGTTGCTCTCCTCAATGTGGTTCCCATTACGGGGTCAGCACTTGCTTTAGCGCTTGCTCCGAGAGCAGTCTCACTCTCGTTGCCCAACTAACTGCAGATCGCGTGCCAAGAGGTGAGCATTGCGCAGATATTTTCTTATCTCTATGTTATTTAATTGATTATTTTTTCCAGCAGGACGCAACTAATCGGCCAGGCCGCTCTGCATCAGCCCTTTGAGTTGTTTTATAAAACACATTTTTTATGTCTATGACCTGGGAATTCCAACTTTTTTCGGGTGAACCTCGCGCCACCGCCAGTCACAGCTCGACGAGTTGCACCTTGCCCCGCAAGGCGGCTTGCGCCAGCTCCACCAGGTGCCTGTGATGCGTGAAGAACAGCACCTGCGTCCGGTGCGCCAGCGTGGTCAGAATCTCCAATCCGGCCGCCGCGCGGGCGTCATCGAAGTTGATGAACAAATCGTCCGCGACAAAGGGCAGCCCGGGCGCCTTTTCGAGATATTCCTCGATAGCGGCGATGCGCAGTGCGAGATAGAGCTGATCCGCCGTTCCGTCGCTCATGCCGCTGACGCGCACGCGCTCGCCCCCGGCTCGCAGGCCGGTCAACTCCGGCCGATCCTGCTCGTCGAAATCCACTTCCAGGCGCTCGAAGGCCCCGGAAGTCAGCACCCGGAACAACTCCCCGGCGCGGGAAAGCAGCGGGCCTTGTTTCTCGCGACGGTAGCGGTCCAGCGACCAGCGCAGCAAAATCGCCGTGCCGCGCTTCCAGGCATAGCCATGGACGGCCTCGCCCATGTCCGTGAGCGCCTGCTGACGCTGGTTCTCGGCGATCGCCGCCGTCTCGTCGCCATCGAGCTGGCGCAGTTCCGACTCGGCGCTCCGCAGATCCGCGCTCAGCTCATTCAACTCCTCCGTTTGCTCCGCGATAGCCTCATCGAGGGTTCGTGCCTCCGCGCCCAACGCATCGACTTCGGCGTTTGCCGACTCCGCCTGCAAATCGGGCAGAGCAAGCCCGTCACCGGCCGCCAGTGCCGCTTCCGTCTCCCGTTGGATCGACGTGCGCAACTCGCGGGCTCGGGCATCTCTGTGGATGGCCTCGTTCAAGCCGGCGACGTCCTTCGCACCGGCCGTGGCGCACAATTGCTTTATCCGCGCCTTGGCTTGCTCCAGCGACTCTCGCGCCTTTTCCAGCTCCTCCTCCATTTGCTCGATTCGCTGACCCTCGTCCTGGCGCTTGAGCTGCCTCTGACGCTCTCGAGCGAGCCACCGGGATAACCTTTGCACCACTTCGAGCGGGTCTTCGTCCGTTGCGCGCTCGCTCAGAGCCCGCAACAAGCCCTCGACACGCTCACCAAAAGTCCCGACCTGACTGGAGTCCCGGGCAACCTCCGCGGCGAGCCGCTCCACCGCCTCAGCCTCCCCGGCCAAAGCCTCCAGGGTCTGCCGTGCGCCCTTGGCAGCAGCCAGCCCGAGACCGCGAGCGAGATCGCACGCCGCGAGCGCGGCGGAGAAGCTCTCACCCCAGCGTTCATAGGCCGCCTCCGCACGCCTCGCCTGCTCACTCGCCGTCGCAAGCCGCTCGGTCGTATTCCGCCGTTGCTCGGTCAGCTGACGGCGTTGGGCACGCTGCTCTCTGGCCTGCTCGAGCACATCTGCGGCATGCTCCAGCACCGCGGCGAATGAGGCAGACGAAGGCATTTCCGCTGCATCCATCGCCGTGAGCGCCTCCGAGAGCTTTTCGCGATGCGCATGCATCTGCCCCTGCAACGACTCGCTTTGGCGCTTCAGCTCATCAAGCTCCTCGCGCAGCTTCAGCAGCCGGGCACGCTCTTCCAGCCAGCCCATCATCACACCCGGCGCCGCCGGGGTGACGCCGGTGCCCCGCCAGCAGGCGAGCCATTCCGCGTGTTGGCGCTCGTGCCTGGCCTCCTCCTCCTGCCGGCGCTGCTCACTTTGGCCAATGCGCTTTTGCGTGCGCTCGATGTCCCGGTCGATGCCGAGCAGCGCGGCGGCGGCCTCGGCATTGTCGAAGCGGCGGTCCGCCAGCTCGTCCGCCTCCTCGAGGGCCGCGTCGAAGCACTCCGCGAGCGCCTCATTGTCCGGCGCGCCGGCTTGCGGCGGGAGCCGATCGAGCCATCGCGCCCGGATACGCTCCCAGTAGCCATCGCGTTGCTCGCGAGCAGCAATCAGCCTCTCGCGCGGCATGGCCTGCCCGTCGCGTACCGCCTGCTCGCGCGCGAGCCGCAGGGATTCCAACGCGTCCTCTTCCGACTGTTGTTGACGCGTTATCTTTTCGACTCGCTCGCTGCTGGCACTGAGCTCATCGCGATGCCCTTCGACCGCCGCGCGCGAGGGCACCCGTACGACCGCGAGATCACCGGGTGAGCCGTTCCAACCCGCGAGCACCGCGATACCCTCGTCCAGCTCGCGCGCCAGCCGCTGGCAACGCTGCCGCGATTCGACCAACTGTTTATCGGGGTCGCCCAGGCGATGGGCATCGCGGAGGGCCACGGCCAGCTCATCGCCGGCCCCTGTCGTACCGAGCGCTTCGAGCTCGGCGTCGAGCCGGACCAGCTCGTGCTTTAGCTCCGAGCGCCGCGAACACGCCTCGTCGCGGTCGCGGCGGCACCCCTCGTGAGCCTCCAATTGGGCATAGAGCTGCTCCCGGTAAACCCGCGCCGGCAGCCGCGCGAGTATCTTGCTCGCCGTCTGCTCGCCCCACCCCAAATCGCGCGCAAGGCGCTGCACTCGCTGGTGCGCGGCGCCGAGTTTCGCTTGCTTACCGGGCAGCTCGCGTTGGGTCTGCTCGACCAGACGACGCTCCTGCGCCAACGCGTCTATGGTTTCCCCCAAACCCAGGATCGCCTCATTCGGAACGATACCGCCGATGTGCGCCTTTGCCGTGGCAAGCCGTCCTTCGACAGCCTCGACATGCGTCTGCGCGCGCGTCCGCGCATCCTCCGCTTCGCGCAGCCGTTGCGAGGCGTCCTCGGGGATCGGCGGAAGCTCGCCCAGCGCGGCGATCTGCGCCTGGTATTGGCCGCGGAGCGTCAGATGCGGCAGCACGCGCCGGATTCGCTCCACACGCCCCTTGCGCCGGTTGGCTTCCTCCAACGCCTGCCGCGCCGCCTGCCTCGCCTCGCGCACGCTCTGCGTCTTGCGGCAGAGCTCCTTCCAGCTGCGCACCGCCACCGAGGCGTCCCTGAGCCGCTGACGGGCCTGCCTCAAGCGCTCCTCCGCCGCGTAATAAACGCGCTTTTTGGAGGCTCTCGGTGCCCACAGGGCATCGGCCTCCTCGTCCAGCCGCCGCAAGGCCTCGCGCAGCCCCGACAAACCGGCGCCGGCGGCAAAAAGCGTCTGCCCGACATGGCCTTCGGCCGCCAGGATTTCCTGTCCGCCCTCCTCCAGGCGCCGGTGATTGAGGCTGAACATGCGCTCGAAAAACGCCCGATCCGCACCGCCGAGAAAGGGATCCAATACCAATTCCACCAGCGGCGCCCCCGCCTCGTCGAGCAACGTGTCCTTGTTGCCCTTGCGGCGAAACAGCCGACGCGTCTCGCCCTCACGCTCCAGCGTGGCGCCGATACGCAGGTCCTTGTTCGCATGAAGGAAGTTGAACCCGGTTTGCGTCGGAATGCCGAACAACAGATCAGCCAGCGCACTTTGACAGGTGGACTTGCCGGCCTCGTTCGGCCCGTAGATCACGTGGAAGTCACACGCCCCGCGCGACAAGACGACCTCGCGGTCGCAAAAATGCCCGTAGCGCAACAACGACAAAGCCCCGAAACGCACCGCGTTCTTACTCCCTGCCCGCCATGACCTGAGCGATCGCGTACGCACTCAACTCGTCCAGCAACGCCCCGACCTCCCCTTCGCTCAGCCGCCGGATCACGCCCAGCTCCGAATCCTCACGCAGCTCCGCCGGCAGCTTGGCGAGCAGCGCGCCGAACTCCGCACGAAGCTGGGCGGTGAGCGCGGGATCACCGCCGGCCTCCTGTAGCAGACGGGCGAGCTCGGCCACGGCGTCCTGACGTTCGTTGCCGGCCGAATCCGTCGGCGGAGCGATCTTCAGCTTGACCTTCTCGATCCAGGCCCGGTCGCCGGCAAGCGAGACCGCCCCGGCTCGCACCTCGGCGATGAAGCGCTCTTCGTCGCGGACGATTTCGGAGTAACACTCCGGCCGCCCCGTGAGGGTGATCCGCGCCGCCAACGTCCGGGCATCGGCCGCATCCACTGCCCGTTCCAGCGCCTGCATGATGCGCCCGGTCAGCGCGTGCCGTTCGGCGATGTCATCGGCGCGCACGTCGAGCTCGACCCAGCGCAGGATATCGCAGGGAAAATGCTCCAGAGCGTCGATCAGCCCGTCGCGCACGTACACGCGATAGGCGCCCTTGGGTCCGGGCTCGCGGACATGGCGCCCCTGCAGATTGCCGGGAAAGACGATATAGGGCCGCTCGCGCACCAGCCGCGCCTGATGGACATGGCCCAGGGCCCAATAGTCATACCCCTTGGCGCAGAGCTCATCGACCGTGCAGGGCGCGTACGAGGCGTGCTGGCTGCTCCCCTCGAGCGCCGTGTGCAAAACGCCGATGTTCAACATGCCGGCCCGCGCCGGCGGGTATTGCCGGGCGATGTTGTCGGTGACATCGCGCCGCGCGAAGCTCTGGCCGTGGAAGGCGACCCCGAGATCGGCGAACTCGATGGTGCTCGGCTGCCTGTGATGAAAGGCATGAACGTTATCCGGCAAATCGAGGGAGCGGGTCATGACATTGGCGGCATCGTGGTTTCCGTAGAGCAAGATCACACGGATGCCGGCATCCCGCAGCCGGCTCATCTCCCGGATAAAGAACAAGCCGGTGTTGAAGTCGCGCCAGTCGCCGTCGTAGAGGTCACCGGCGATGATGACGAAGCGCACGGCCTCCTCGATCGCCCGGTCGATGAGGTTGCTGAACGCCTCGCGCGTGCAGTTTTCGATGCGCTCGAGCGGGGCTCCGTCGTAGCGGGCCAGCCCACGCATTGGGCTATCCAGGTGGATATCGGCCGCATGAATGAAATCGAAGTCGCGTTCGCTCGCCATGGTCGTCCATCCGGGTCGCGTGTACTTCTATACCAAGCGAGAGGCGGCGGCCTCGCCCGCTGCGAAACCCAACGGTTCGTCGAAGCAATTGGCCTTACGCAATCACGTGCTCAGCGTTGGAACGGGTTTTCTATGGTGAGCCCCTCGAGCCGTTGGCCGTGCTGCAAGTCCTCGCTGTAGAGCCGGGTGCACCCCGCTTCACGGGCGGCCGCGATAATCAGGGCATCGTAAAAGCCATATCGATAGCGCGCCTGGATATCGAGACTGCGCTGGTACAGCGACATGCTGGCAGACACATGAAACAGCGGTTCCAAGACGGTTTCGAGATAGTTGCGCGTCTGCTCGGCGGTGAGCGGGATCTCGGCTTTGCGCAGCAGGGTGTTCAGGCATTCCTGAATCACTTGGAAGCTGATACAGGCCGTGCCCGTCTCGATGCCATGGCGAATGATACGCCCGGCAATAGTGCTCCTGCGTTCATCCAGCGCATCAAGTTGATAAATAAAAAGGTTGGTGTCGATGAAACACTCAACGCTCATTCATTTCTTCCCGCGTCAGCTTGCGTCCAACCCGAAGCTTGCCGTGCAGCGAATCAATGACCGCATCGTAGTGCTGCATCTGCTCCTGGCGCCGCGCGTAATGCTTAAGCCAGCGGCGGAACTCGGCGTTCAGGGTCGTATGTTCGGACCGCGCCCGCTCACGAGCCGCCTGGATCAACTTTTCATCGGCACTCAGGGTGATGTTTTTCATAGCCTGTGTTCCCAAGACACGCGTGCACACTAGAGAAGTGTACACTATATCAGTGTGAAACCGCCGCCAACCGTCTGACCACCTAGTGAAATCGAGCGCTCACGCCGCCTGCCCGATCCTTCTCGTGGTTGTATTTCGCGACCGCTTCAACGCAGTGTCGCTGGAAATCGGTTCGCGGTGGGTTCCGTCACGGCCGACGAAAGATGTGTGTGCCGCAGGAACTGCGGCAAATCGACTCGCCTCGGCTCAGCTCAGCCCGGCGGCATCGAGCTCGGCGGCGATGGCATACAGCTGCTCCACGGTGGTGATATCGCGCGGGTCATGAGCGATGCGGGCGATGCCGATGGCGGCGAAGCGGCGTTCGATCTCGGTTAGATACTCCGCCTGCTGGCTCACTCGCGCGCGCATGAACGCGCCCTCCGCGGCGGCAGGAAGCACCCGGTTGATCAGCAGCCGCCCCACGCTGAGGTGGTTTTCCTGCAGCGCGCGCAGCGCCCGGGCGGTCTCCTCGATGGGCAGCCGCTCGGGAATCAGCACCAGATAAAAGCACGCATCCTCAAGAAGGCGCCGGCGGGCGTGCTCGAAGCGCTGCTGACGCTCGGCGAGGCGCTCGAGTACGGGATCCTCCTCGCGTGCCGGCTCCCGGCCCGCCATGTTGCGCAGCATCCGTTCCATACCGCTCACCCGCTCGCGCTGGCGTCGCACGCCCTGCACCCAGGTGGTGAGCAGCCGCGGCAGGGTGAGCAGCCGCAGAGTCTGCCCGGTCGGCGCAGTGTCGAAAACGATGCGCTCGAAATCCCCCGGACAGCGGCCGATCAGATCGACGAAGCGGTCGAAGAGCGCCGATTCATCCATACCCGGGCTGGAGCGGGCGAGATCGAGCTGTTGCTCGACGGTCGCAATGATCTGCGGGCTCACCGCCGCCCGTGCGTCGGTCTTGATGCGCTCGATGTGGCGCTCGGCCTCGGCCGCGGCGTCGATCTCGAGCGCCCACAGGGTACCGCTCACCCAGGTGGGCGCGTCCGTGAGTCCGCGGCCGAGCAGATCGGCGGTGGAGTGCGCCGGGTCGGTGGAGACCAGCAGCACCCGTTCGCCGGCTTGCGCACGCCGCAGCGCGAACGCCGCAGCAAGGGTCGTCTTACCCACACCGCCCTTGCCGCCGAAGAAGGTCAACCCGGCCATGACCCCGTCCGATCAGCAGCAGAACCCGGTGTCCGGGAAGCGCTCCATGCCCATACGGCGGTGCCATTGGTGAAACGCCTCGACCATCTCCGGGTACAGATCCAAGGTGTAGTAGCCTACCGGATTGGGCACACCCAGGGCCTCCAGAAAGAGCACGGCGAGCAGCGCGTCCTGTTGGCTATTGGCCTCCCGCTGCAGGGCCGACCGCCAGGGAGCGACAAAAAGCTCATCGTGGAAGGCCTCGAGGCGATGATAGAGCCGGCGAAGATCAGGCGGCAATGCGATTGGCCTCCAACGCCGTTACTAGGATTTGCAGCGCCGGGCTCGGGCCGCGGAGCGGTGCCTCCTGAACCCGAACCGCACCAGTGCGATGAACCAGGGCCTCTCTCCCTATTGCCATTGCGCTCGCCGCTGCTAGCGCTCGGCCGCCGCCGCGTGGGTCGTCGGTGCCCGGCGCAGCCGGCTCAGGGCAAGGACGGCCTCGAATAGCAGCCACGCGCTCAACACCAGAATGATGGAATCCAGGGTCAGCAGCAACCAGTCACCTTGCGCATAGAACGTCACCAGATTCAGCAGCAGCGCGTAGACCGTCATGAACAGCAGGAACACCAAGGGGATGAGCGGCGCGGCCGGGTTGCACCGGCGAGAGGCGGTCCACACCGCGATGACCGCCAGCGTGAGCCCGGCGGTAAGCTGATTGGTGGTGCCGAACAGTTGCCAGAGGCGACCGAAAGCGAA
>NZ_JBXWZQ010000173.1:0-4512 GCF_059432795.1 Nitrococcus sp.
GGCGGTTTTCGGCGCCGTCACCGCCCACCGCCTGCAGCCGCTGCACGACGCGGCGGGGCATGCGGACGCCGGCGCGCACCTTGCCGAGCGGCTGCAGGGCTCCGTGGCGGTTCCCTGATTCCTGCACGGCGATGCGGCGAGCCCGGCCCGAGAACATGAATCCGCACCTGACCACTCGCCTGACACGCGCGCTGCGCCGCCGCGTCAGACGCTGGGCGTTTGCGCGCGCACCGGAACCGCGCCGGGAGATCACACTGCAACGCGGGCAGATCTACATCCTGCCCACGCGGGCCGGCGCCGGATTCGGCGCGATCTGTCTGCTGCTGTGGCTCGGCGCCATGAACTACAGCAACTCACTGGTCTTCGTGCTGTGCTTCCTGCTCATCGGCCTGGGGCTGGTCGCGATGCAGCAGACGCACCGCAACCTCCTGGGCCTTGCCCTGAGAAGCGGCCCGGCGCCGCCCGTGTTCGCCGGGGAGCCCGCCCGCTTCAGCGTTCGCATCGACAATCCCGGCCGTCTCGCCCGCCATGCGGTCGGGGTGCATTTGCTCGATGCGCAAACGGGCGGCTGGCAGGATCTCCCCCCGGCACAGGAAACCCAAATGCACTTGCACTGCGCCACGCGGCAGCGCGGCTGGCAGACGCTGCCGCGCCTCCTGGTGAGCACCCGGTTTCCTTTCGGGTTGTTTACCGCCTGGAGCTACGCCCACCTGGACGCCCTCGTCCTGGTGTATCCGGCGCCCGCCGACAACCGCCGGGAGCCGCCAGCCGCCAGCGGACGCAACGACAGCGGCGTCATGTCCGCCTCGGGTCAGGAGGACTACGCCGGACTGCGCGCTTACCAGCCCGGAGACTCGCCGCGCCACATCCACTGGCGCCTTTACCCGCGTCACGATGCGCTGCTCGTCAAGCAATTCGCCGATTACTACAGCGAGGAGCTGTGGCTCGACTGGAGCCGGCTGCAAGGCCTGCCGGAGGAAGCGCGCCTGCGCCGGCTGTGCCGCTGGATCGTGGACGCCCACCGCAGCGGCCAGACCTATGGCCTGCGCATGCCCGCCGTAACGCTGCCGCCGGCCCGTGGCGAGGCGCACAAGCATCGTTGCCTCGGCACTCTGGCGCTGCACCCGGCATGAGCGTCTCCGCGCCGACCGACCCGCTGCCCGTCGCGCCCAGGACGACCTTGCGCCTGCTGCTCGTGCTCGCTTATGTGTTGGCGGGGCATGTCGCGCGCCTGCCGATATGGATCGACCTGCTGGTGGCCACCCTGCTGCTTTGGCGGGCGGGCGTGGCCTTGCGCGACTGGCCGACCATGCCGCGTGCGCTGCGCCTGACGCTGGCATTGGGGACGGTCGCGGGCGTGCTGCTGACCTACGGGCGTATCAACGGCCAAAGCGCCGGGCTCGCGCTGCTCGGGGTCATGCTGGGCGGCAAGCTGACCGAGCTCGACACACGGCGCGACCATCGCGTGCTGGTCTTTTTTGCCTTCTTTCTGCTCGCCACGTACTTCCTGTTCACCCAGGCGCTCGCCATGGTGCCCTACGCCGCCGGCGGCGTGCTGGCCCTGACCATGCTGATGGTCGATCTCAGCCACCCCGGCTCGGCGCTGGATCTCAGAACCTTGCTGCCCATCGCGGGACGGGCGCTGCTCTACGCGCTCCCCCTGATGCTCGTGATGTTCATCCTTTTCCCGCGCATTCCCGGCCCGCTGTGGGGACTGCCCAATGATGCCGGCGCCGCGCGCAGCGGCCTGTCACAGAGCATGTCGCCCGGCGACATCAGCTCGTTGGCCGTGTCGGATGCCGTCGCTTTCCGGGCGGCCTTCAGCGACTCGATGCCGGCGCCTGAGCAACGCTATTGGCGCGGACCGGTTTTCTGGTTCTTTGACGGGCGGCGCTGGTCCCCCGGCTCGCAGAGCAAGCGGCTGCCGGCGCCGCGGATCGAGGCGAAGGGCACGCGGTATCGCTACCACCTCACCATCGAGCCCAATCGGCAGCACTGGCTGTTTGCCCTGGAACGCCCGCTGCGTTGGCCCCACGATGCAGAGCTCGGCTCATCCGGCAGCCTGCGCGCGGAAAAGGCACTCGAGGAGCGCCGGCGGGTGACGCTGACGTCGGCACCGGCCGCACGCCTGGACAGCGACCTCGCCCCAAGGGCACGCGAGTTGGCCCTTCAGCTTCCGCTGCATGGCAACTCCCGCGCTCGTGAGCTGGCAAAACACTGGCGCGAACGAGGATGGCGCGGGCGGCAGCTCATTGCCGCGGGTCTCGGGTTTTTTCGCCGCCATGAGTTCGTCTACACCCTGACGCCGCCGACGCTCGGGCGCGACAGCGTGGACGAGTTCCTGTTCGAGACGCGTCGCGGCTTCTGTGAGCACTTTGCAAGCGCGTTCACGGTACTGATGCGCACTGCCGGCCTCCCCGCCCGCGTGGTCACCGGCTATCAGGGCGGTGAGCTCAGCATCGATGAGCGCTATCTCATCGTTCGACAGTCCAATGCCCATGCCTGGAGCGAAGTCTACCTGCCGAGACGTGGCTGGACACGGGTGGATCCCACCGCCTCCGTCGTGCCCGAGCGTGTCGAGACCGGTCTGCAGAGCGCGCTGGTGAGCGAGGGCCAGCGCCTGAGCGCGCCCATACGCCGCGAAGCGCTGTGGCACCGCCTGCGCCTGCAGATGGACTGGATCAACAATACCTGGAATCGGTTTGTTCTGGGCTACGGCCCGCAGCTGCAAGGCGAATTTCTCTCCCCGCTGGGCCTAGGGGATCCGTCTCGCATGATCATGGCGTTGACGCTCGCCTGCGCGCTGTTATTGGGCCTCGGTGGCATATTGATGCTGCGCGACTTGTGGAACGTGCCGAAGGATCCGGTTCAACTAGCCTGGCTAACCCTGGGCACACGCCTCGCCCGCCGCGGGCTCGCAAAGCGCGCCAGCGAGGGGCCTCGCGACTACATTCAGCGGGCAATGCGCCATTGGCCCGCCGATGCGGCCGCGCTGGGAGCGCTGTACCGTGATTACACGGCGCTGCGCTATGGAGGGAAAAATACGGATCGCCAGCGCAGAGAGCGGTTTCTACGCGCCGTCCGGCAATTTCGGCCCACCACGCGTGGGCGCGCCGCCGGAAAAGCCCGCTGACAAAGCGAGCGGCCTTGCCGGTGTCGGCGATCCCATGCTGGCCACTTACCCCGTCAGTGGCGGTCGGAAGCTATAGGGCACCAGGTAGTCTCGGGATGCTGGTATAAAGACTTCTCATTAATTGTCTCTTTATAGACGGCCATTGCTCCAGCAGCGAAGCCATCCAAGTAAGCGATCGTGTCACGGGAACCTTCCCAATGGCCATGTGCCTCCCAAAAGTCACTCGCGTCGGAACGACTGTCCACGCCTTCTACTCCGAAAATGATGTCATACAGGCACTCCGACGGGCTGAAGTCCGCTGCTTCCGTGGACAGGACCAAATGTCCGTCGTTGTGCTCCAGATGCTCATTCAATGACTTGAGATCCACGAACAATGCATGATCAGTCGCCCAAGCTCGGCCATCCTGCACGCCTTTGTCGTAGGCGTCGTCTTCTGCCGCCAGTGGAGAGGCGCGTAGCGGCTCGAGCACATCGGTTTGAGCCTCCTCAGCCTTCTGCGCGGCCAACTCGCCGAGCTTCTGCTCGAACGCTGCGACCGCCACAGCAGACCAATCGATGTCAACGCTCTGCATGCGATCCTTGAGGCTATCCGGGATTGATATCGTCGTGCGTGCCATCACTGCATCACCTCACTGGCTATGAACGGTATGCACACAAGCTCATTATGCAATTGTCGTGCGTTCTATCAACCGATTTGGTTAGGTATTGAGGGACGGCCAATGAGAAAAGCAAGCGGATAATGGAGGGATCATCGGGCTGGTTTGACCAAGTTGAGCTTTCACCCGAGAGCTTGGAGCCTCCGGGTGAGCTTTCTCATGCCGCTTCGTCTGGCTGAGATTCCTCGTGGGTAGGCGGGGAAATAGGGTCTGCTGGCAACCTCGAGTCTGCCGGAGACTCTCGCACCCACCCTCCACCTTCGGGGCGGCTACCGGATGAATACGAAACGGCTTCATCTGAACGCCGTGCACGACTCACGCGCCCGTTGACCGACAGTTCGCGTTGTAAAAAAACCGGGGTGCAGTGGAGAAACGGCTGCGCCGGCGGGGGGCTCGTCAGCCCCCGCCGGCCAAGTGTTACTCGCGTGGGCGGGTTAGGCGCTCTGGCTCTGAACGATCACGCCGTTCAGATTGAAGGTGTTGGGTCCGCCGATTCCGACCGCCGTGTTGTTGATCGTGGCCGTCTGGTACTGGCGGGTGAACTTCTGGTTCAGCGTGCTCGGGTAACGGGGCATGAGGTAGCCGCCGTACCAGCCGCCCTTCACCCGCAGGCTCGCCTGCCGCTCCAGGGTCTCGGTCGCGCAGAGGTCGCTAATCATGATGCTCGCCATTGTCTTGCTCTCCTTTACGAAGTTGGTTTCGGTTGTCGCTTACGTAATCTGT
>NZ_JBXWZQ010000174.1:0-8949 GCF_059432795.1 Nitrococcus sp.
GCCGCCACCACGGAGGAATCCACCCCGCCCGATAGCCCGAGCAGCACCCGCTCCCCGCCCACCTGCTCGCGGATCCGCTCGATGCTGTGCTCGATGATGTTGCTCGCCGTCCACTCCCCCGAACAGCCACAGATCTGCGCAACGAACCGCTCGATGATCCGCTGCCCCTGAGGCGTGTGGGTGACCTCCGGATGGAATTGCAAACCGTAGAAAAGCCGCTCCTCATCGCCGATGCCGGCAATCGGAGCGCTCTGCGTGCTGGCGATGACCTTGAAGCCCGGCGGAAGCTCGGCGACCCGGTCCCCGTGACTCATCCATACATCGAGCAGGCCATAGCCTTCCGGGCTGGTGTGATCCTCGATCTCCCGCAAAAGCCGCGAATGGCCGCGCGCGCGCACCTGCGCATAACCAAATTCCTTGCTCTCGCTGGGCTCCACGCGTCCACCGAGCTGCCAGGCCATCGCCTGCATGCCGTAACAGATCCCCAGCACGGGCACGCCCAGGCGAAAGACGCTATCCGGGATACGCGGCGCGTTATTGATGTGCACCGACTCCGGGCCGCCCGAGAGCACGATGCCCACGGGGGCATACGCCTCGATCTCCGCCTCCGACCAGTCGCAGGGGTGGATCTCGCAGTAGACGTTCGCCTGGCGGATCCGCCGGGCGATGAGCTGCGTGTACTGGGAGCCGAAATCCAGAATGAGGATCCGCTCGCGATAAAGCTCGGAGGCCATGTGCCGTCAGCAACCTCTGCGGTTCGGTCAATCGACCCGGTAATTGGGGGCTTCCTTGACGATGTTCACGTCGTGGACATGGCCTTCGCGCACACTGGCCTGCGTGACCCGGGTGAACCGCGTCTGCGTGCGGAAGGCCTTGATATCGGCGCAGCCGCAATAGCCCATGCTGGCGCGCAACCCGCCCATGAGCTGCTCGACGATACCCGTCAGGCTGCCCTTGTAGGGAACACGCCCTTCGATCCCTTCCGGCACCAGCTTCTCGACGCCATCGGCACGTTCCTGGAAGTAGCGGTCCGAGGAACCCGAAGTCTGCGCCATGGCGCCGATGGAGCCCATGCCACGGTAGGACTTGTAGGAGCGCCCCTGGTAGAGCTCCACCTCCCCCGGCGCCTCCTCGGTGCCGGCGAACATACCGCCGAGCATTACCGCATGCGCACCGGCCGCGATGGCTTTGGCGAGATCCCCGGAGAAACGGATGCCGCCATCGGCGATGACCGGCACTCCGGAGCGCTTCAGCTCCTCGGCGACGTTGACGATCGCCGAAATCTGCGGCACACCGACTCCGGAAATGACCCGCGTGGTGCATATCGATCCGGGTCCGATGCCCACCTTGACCCCGTCCGCGCCGGCCTCGTAGAGCGCCCGGGCCGCCTCCGCCGTGGCGATATTACCGGCCACCACCTGGACGTGGGGGTATTCCGCCTTGATCCAGCCGACCCGCTCGATGACACCGCGACTGTGGCCGTGCGCGGTGTCCACCGCAATCACATCGACCCCGGCCTTCACCAGCGCATCGACTCGCTCTTCCGTGCCCTGCCCCGTGCTCACCGCCGCGCCGACCCGCAGCCGACCGTGCTCGTCCTTGCAGGCGTTCGGGTAGTCCTGCGCTTTCTGAATGTCCTTGACGGTGATCATCCCGCGAAGCTGAAAATTCTCATTCACCACCAGCAGCTTCTCGATGCGGTATTGATGCAGCAACTGCTGGATCTCCTCGCGCTCCGCCCCCTCGCGCACCGTGACCAGCCGTTCCTTGGGCGTCATGGCGGCGGTCACCGGCGCGTCGTGCCGGCTCTCGAAGCGCAGATCGCGGCTGGTCACGATCCCCACCAGGTTCTCATCGTCCACCACCGGCACCCCGGAGATGCGGTGCAGGCCCATCATCGCCAGCACTTCGCGAATGCTCGTCTGCGGGCCCACGGTGATCGGCTCCTTGATCACGCCGCTTTCGAACTTCTTGACCCGCAGCACCTCCATGGCCTGCTGCTCGATAGTCATGTTCTTGTGGATGATGCCGATACCGCCCTGCTCGGCGAGCGCAATGGCCAACCGCGCCTCGGTGACCGTGTCCATCGCGGCCGAGGCAAGCGGCAGATTGAGCTCAATCTCCCGGCTGAGGCGGCTGCGCAGCTCCACCTCCCGGGGCAGGACTTCCGAATAGGCCGGCAGCAACAGGATGTCGTCGAAGGTGAGCGCTTCCTGGGCAAATCGCATAGGATCCGTACCTTGAAAAGCTTGGCGGGACGCCGGTTTGAAGGTAACCGATGATTATAGTCGGAACCGCGCGACTAGGTAAATTTGGGACTTTGGGCGCGGGCTCACAACCTCTCAAGCTCACGTTAGCGCGGCTTGCCAATGGTCGTTGCTACCCATATGGAGCATGCGGCGAAGTGTTGCTAAAAGGGTCCTTTGTGCTACAGTCCACCAATAAACCACAAGTCATTGTTTTTGTTATGAATAAACTATTGCAAAAGGACGCGCAAAAGAAACCATAAAATCGTCTAAACGGCTCAGTAACCCAAATGCCGTATGAGGCGGCAAATTAGGAAGTCGATACAATGCTTTTCAGTTAGTTCTTTCTGCGTGCTGGAGGGGAGCGCGATAATGGTTTTTGGCAAAATAAAAAAAGGTATCTACAGACAAATTCGATTATCTGATTTCTACTCATCTAAAGAGAACACAGTTAATTTTGCGATAGATGGGTTAACCACATGCCTCAACGATAAAGAAATGCCATTTGCGGCTAGGCAAATAGCTCACGATTATGTCTATATAATCGCTGATCAAGCCCCGAAACTTAGTGTTGGCGCCTACGTAGATGAGCTAGAACGACGACGTGCACCAACAATGGAGAGCCCATCCTGCGAAAAGGTTGCTGAGATGGTTGCACAACTACTGAATCCTGTACTTAAAACAGCGTTTTTAGAATTAGGGAAAAGCTCGTTTGCACTACCAAGTCAAGCAGCCAATGACGAGTTTTTGGTCGCATACATGTTTGGCGCTCTGTTAAATGGTTTTATATCTGGTGATATAAAAGACCCTAAAAAACAAGAATGGGGAGCAATGTATTTTTTTTACACGTATTTTCCTAATGATTATATAGATCTTACCAAGAGTTGTAACAACAGGATAAAAGAAAAGGAATTCAAGAGAGTAGCCAGGATTGGTCGCGAAGAGACTATGAAAATGATAGGCGGAGAAGAGTCTTTGCCTGAATTGACCAATCATTTATCTGAAATTTATGGATAAATGATTATGTATATCGTGGAAGAGAAGTGGAAATGACTGGCCATTGGCCGCGCGGCCCACGCGTTCAACCCTGCGACTGACGGCGACCGACCTGGTAGAAGACCTGACGGTCAGATTGCGCCGCCATGTTCAGAGAGGAAACATGTTTAATGAACAGGCTTGTCTGGCTAGGGATTAAGCACACCGGCGGCTTTGAACAACTGCAGTGTGCGGCCAAACTCGGTCCCGGCTACCGTTGTACTGAGGGCGGGAAGAACCTCATGAAGCATTTCCTCCAACGTGATCACCTTGATGGGGTTGCCGTTCATGGCTAAGCGGAAAGGCTCATAGCGTTCCCAGGCTTCGGGGTTTCCCTTCAGGTGCGTGACCGCCGTGACATAGGTGAACTCACGCTCGCCCGTTGCCTCGGTTACCGACTGGATAAAAGCCTCCGACCATTTCGGCGCGACGAGCTCTCGAAAGCCGCGCCATGCTTCCCGGCCGCTGATTTTTTTGTTTTCCTGGATCTCTTGGATCTTTCGCTGAGGATTAAGACCGGCTTGCCAGCTCTTGCAGCTGACGGCCCACACGCGATCGGTGCCACCCAGCCTCGGATGGAACCCCAAGACATCGATATCGCTGTGGTTGGAATCTTGGTTGCCAATGAAGTCTGGATGGTCCCGCCTCGGCAAGAACTTAATGTTGTGCCGCACGAAGTACCCACGGTGGATCAGGAACTCCTCCACCAGCTGCTCGAGTATGTCTTCCTTCGATGCCACAGCGCTTTCTCCTGACAGGCTCACCACATCCGCGCTGCGATCTGCTTCTCCTCCGCCCCGACGGCGTCGGCATAGATCGCCGTAGTGGAGAGCTGCGCATGGCCCAGCCACTTCTGCACCAGATTGAGCGGAATGCCCACACTCACGGCCTGCACGCCAAAACCGTGGCGCAGCCCCTTGGGCGTGGTCTGCGGGCCCTCAAGCCCGGCGCGGCGCATCACCTCGGCCACCCGGCGCCAGGCCGTCACCCGGCTCCACGGCCAAAGCACCGCCGCACGCGCCTTGGGGCACTGCTGGACGGCGCGCAGATCATGGGCGAGATCGAGGGCGTCGATTATCGCCGGGGGCACCGGCACGGCCCGGTAGAGCCCGCTGCGGCGTTTTTTAAGGCTCTCAAACACTAATGTGCCGGCGGCAAGATCCACTCGCTCGGCGGTGAGCGCAAGCGCCTCGCTCAATCGGCAGCCGCTGTAGGCAAGCACCAAACATAAGGTACGGCTCTCGCGCGGGCCGGTCTCGGCGGCGGCAAGAAAGCGCGAGCGCTCCTCGGCCGTTAAGTATTTGCGCCGCCCGGCCGCATCGAAAAGGGCCATCCCCTCACCGCTCATGCGATCACCCGGTAGCCGCGCCGGCATTTGCGCTCAATAAGCTTCGTTAAGGCCTGCCGCGCGGCGGCAAGGTCTTCGTAGGGATCGCGGCGCACCGTGCCGGCCTGCCCGATCCGCCCCCACTCACGCACGAGCGCCACCCCGCCGAAAAGATCCGGCCAGAGCACCGCGCGGTAGAAGCGGTAGGCGTTGCGCTGCGGGTCGATGTACTCAAGGCGCACAGCGTCGTTTTGTTCGGTTTGTAATTTTTTTCCCGACATTTGTTTCACAGCCGGCGTTAAAAAAACCCCGGCCGGCCGGGGGTGTGGCGTTATTCTGCGGATCTTCTTAGCACATCCGGGCGAGCGTGTGAAACAGATTTACCCATAGTGTTTCAGAAGGCCGGGGTTTTAATCCGGCCAGCCGCACCGGCACGGCCGCGCTCCCCAGTATAGATCGCTCGACCCTAAAGCGGTTCTGCAAGGAAAGGAGATCAAAAGAAACTCTGCGGCTGGTCAAGCCTTCCCCATGTATCGCACTACCGCTAACGTTTTTGAGCATAGCCCATATCCCTTCGACTCGTAGATCGAAAAGCAGGCGGACACCACCTGTAGAGGAAGACCTGTTTCGCGCTTAAGCTCATCTCCATCTAACCATTGCCCTACTGGACACCCATCCACGCGCTCAATAAGATCTGCCATACAAGCGTCGCTCTCGCACAAGGCACACAGATACATAATGTACGAGGGGTCGGCAAGGTAAATGCCGCACGGAAACTTCCGATTGAGTGCCCGGCGGCATTTTAGGTAACCCTGTGACTCCAGCGCTGCCAGGGGACGACCAAGGGTACGATAAAACGTCTCGTCAAATTCCAAGTTATCGCAGTCTTGTACCTTCAGTTCAGCATATATGCGCTTCGATGTTTCCGGGACATCCTGATGAAGGAAGCTAATAGGGTCCTCGAGCCGCCTTATACGAGCAGCCATAGCTTTTGAGTCAATTTCTGATTGGAGTTGCACTAAGGCGGCTGTTGCAGGAAACGTAGCCCCCGCGATACGAACTATAGAAAACAACCAATCCACCTTGCTTGCGTCGTTTTTCATAACACAAATTTCCAGACTACCCAGACCATCACCAGCAAAGTGAGATAAAACGGCCAAACAGAAAATGACAGGAGAGCCCTTCCAAACTCGTTCCATGAATTACCAATAACGTTTCACGCGACAGCTTCGAAGTATCCCTTAGGCCGCTTTACCACCATTCAGGGATGTGAGCCGCCGTTCTCTCAAAAACCGTCTTTTTGCTACAGCTTGCTCATGCAAGTGTGGCTACCGGCGCTATTGCTCTTGATCGTCTGCCTCATTGGCTGCGCCCTCAAGGAGTGGCGGCCTCTCTTGCATACGCCAACGGCGAACGACGCTTGCAACGTACTCGTTACCGGCGTTATCAGCTTTCCACAGTTCAGCAAAGGGCACATCGGCGCTTTGCGGACGATGATTTTCATCCAAGTCATTGAATCGCAAGCGCACCGGCACGACGGTTCCTTCGCCGACCACAAGCGCTTCTTGCGTGCGCAAGGTCGGCAAGACGCTCACCAGGCTGCGCACGGAATCGGGAAGCGCGCGCTGTACAAAATTCTGATCCTGCTCATTGCTCATTCGCAGGGCAATCAGCGTATTGCACTGGGACAGAATGGATTCGGCCAGCTCGGAGGGGCGCTGCGAGATCAGGCCCAGGCCCACACCATATTTGCGGCCTTCTTTGGCAATCCGTGAGAGCGCCTGCTTGGTTGGTTGGAAAGCGGCATCATCGCGTCGAGGTGCGTATCGATGGGCCTCTTCGCACATCAAGACAACCGGAACCTGGACCGGGCGCGCGCTCCATATCGCAAAATCAAAGATCATGCGGCATAGCACTGAGACCACCACATCGACCACATCGGACGGCACACCTGAAAGATCGATGATGGATAGCGGCTTATCCTCAACTGGTATCCGCAAATACTGCCCGACGAGATCAGCGAGATGATCGCCGACATGCTCGTCAGGGCGGATCATGAAGCCAAACCGACTATCTTGCTGTAATGTTTGAGCTTTGTTCTTGATTTTTTGATATGGCTCCTGCTTCTGCTTGTTACCGCCTGCCTGCTGTGCCATGGCATTATCAACATGATCCAGCATGGTGCTAAGCTTGTAAGGTACCGGCGTATCGACCGTGATCCTCTCGGCCAGAATATCGGGCGTGTCGAACTCACGGCGCGCGGCCAATATCGCATCTTTAAGAATATTGGTCTGGCTCGTTGCGACGTGTTCAGTCTTGCCGATGAAGAGTTCGACGCTCTCTTCAAAATTAAGCAGCCAGTGCGGCAGGTTAAGTGTCGTCGGGTCGATTACTTCGGCCAGATCGGGGAAAGCGCGTCGATATTCATTGTGCGGATCGAGCAAAATTACATGCGCACGCGGCGCAACATCCAAGATCGAGCGTAGCAATACGGTCACCGAGCATGACTTACCGGCGCCAGTGGTGCCAAGGACCGCAAAATGTTTCCCTAGAAGCTCATCGGTCAGCAGATAGACCGGCAAAGATGCGGCTTGCGAGAGCGTGCCGACATGCACGCTCGGCTTATCGGGCCGGTTATAGATGCGCTGTAGCTCAGGCACACTTGCAACAAATATCCCCTGTCCGGGCAGCGGATAGGTAACCACCCCGCGCTGAAAAACAAACTCGCTTTCGCCAAGGCCGGTGCGCACCGCCTCGCCAAAAAGCTCAATCTCAAGCCATTTTGCATCCGAAGTTCCGTCAGCCGGCACTTCGCGCTTTTCTGTGGCAGCAGCATCGAGCATGGTTTCGGCCATGCGCAGCGCCGTGACGACCCCGAAGACCAGCTTGTCGCCGGCCTCTATCTTCACGATGGAGCCTACCTGGCCGACCGTATAACGCCGGCTCTTATAGGTTCGATGCAAATCTTCGACCGTGCCTTCAAGCTCACCGATGACCTTCGAGCCGGAGACTTCGACCACGCGACCGATTTTAAGGATTGGATCACTCATCAGGTGCCCCCGGCAATATAATCGACGAGGTTCTCAAAGCACCAGAGATTAGCTTCCAGGACACTGCGCGATGAATCAGCATCAAGCGCATGACCAATAAAGCTACCATTATTCCGATCACCGACAAACACGTTGAAGCGAAAATCACAGCGTTCGCTCAAAGCCTGTAAGCGCAGATCTTGCTTTTCCCGATTCTCTTCGGGTCCGACGAATGCGATGACAGTTAGGTTGCTTTGCGGCGCATTAATCGCATCACAGATTGCTTCATTGATATGCTCATCATTAAAGCTATAGCCCAATACAATTAAGTGATTATTCACGCCCGCTTCTCGCAGGCGATCGCGAAAGCGGCCGATGAGTCTCTCATAGACGCCGTATTGGGTCTGTAAGTATTTTTGCTCCGATGGGTAGACCACGACCGGCTCATCGACCGCATCCTGATTCGCATTGCGACCACGACGCACATGTCCGTCCGCATCACGCGTCCAGTTGATCGACCCGTGCAGCTTATAGACCCGATAGGCAATACCGGCGCCAGCTTCATCGAAATTCTCCGCATCAAACCAAGCCCGGTTGGTCCCGCGAAACCCGTCCACATAGGGTAGCCGCAGGGAATCCAGGCTGGCTTCCAACAATGTGTCGTAGTTGAGGCTGAAGATATCCCGAGGACCACGCTTACGCGCGCGGCGCAAGCGTTTGAGGAACCGCTTATGGTACTCGCCTGACTTCCAATCGTCGGCGACCTCATTAACGATCTGCCTCTTGATTTCCGTCAGCCATGTATCGATCTCTTCGACGCTCAGGCTGTGATCTTTGGCGGTGGTGATCGTCGTCAGGATGTCGCGGTAACGCACGAGATAGTTGATTAAATCCTCAATCGTGGGCGAGCGCTCACCAGCCGGCTTAAGACTTTGGAACTGTTCTACGAGCTTTTCGTCGGCGTCTTGCAGTTACATTCTGGGTGAGCTCGTCGATCAGCGGCTTGCCCGCACAGGCACTACAGCCCGCACCAATCAGGAAGCACGTGTCGTTGCCCGTCAGCTATTCGGTGATCTGCTCGCGAATATCGCTACTCATGGCGAGCTCCCCCCCACTGTCAGGCTAGTTGGAACCTCCCCCGATGTTAGAGTCTGAAACCGAGATGGGGGCGTTGTGAGGGTTTCAATGAAGTATTCCGACCAGCACAAGGAAGCGGTGTTGAAGAAGCTCTTGCCGCCGCGCAGTCGCACGATTGCGCAGTTGGCCGAGGAGGAAGGCATCTCGGCGGCGACGCTGTACAACTGGCGCAAGC
>NZ_JBXWZQ010000175.1:0-4266 GCF_059432795.1 Nitrococcus sp.
CGGGGTTGAGCTCCATGCAACAGGCCATGCTCAATGCAGGCACGAACCGCCCCGGCCGTTCCTTATGGGCGCAGCGTGATGCTCTCGCCGTAGCGGTCCTCGAAGGTATACATCTCCTTTTCGACAATGTCGGTTACCTCGCCAATGGCGCGGGCAAACAATGCCGTCTTCTCCACGAGGGGCAAACGGATTTCCTGATAGTCGTAGGCGGCGAGCACTTCACACAGCGTGGTCTCGACGAAACGCCAAATCGGATTCGCCGCGGGAAGAATATCGTTGAAACCGCGCACGCCCTGGATCGATTTACCCAACAGCCCACTCCCACTGATCGGACCCTCGCCGGTCCCGCTCTTTTTCACTAACGAGATCTCGGCCTCCCACCCCGCCGGGCGCGATGCAGAATATTAACCCGTTGACAGCTTGGCAATGCCCCCGGACTCGGCGGTCTCTCGTACGGCGCTCGCGGGACGCCGCTGCGATCGCGGCTAATCGCGAGTGCCGGTGAGGGTAAAACGCGCCACCTTGTCGTGTGTATAGGGCCCGAGATCCACACGCGAGCCGTTGTGGCGTAGCCGCACCTGCGTCGCATCACCGATGGTAATGGCGAAAGGTGGCCTTCCGGTTATCCGTCGACTCTCGCCGCGATTGAGCAGCCCGTAGACCAGTCGTTGACCGCTGGCATCCTCCACGTCGACCCACGACTCGCCGCTGGCCTCCACTTTGAGCGTTTCCAGTGCCGCCCTTTGCGAGGGCGACGCGGCCTCGGAGGCGAGTGGTTCCGCCGCGGCCGTGCCATTGTCCAGCTTTTGATCCACACTTTCGGCTGCCTCGGTCGAGACGCCTCCATCACCGGTGCGCGGCGGTGCTGGTGCCAAGGCAGCCTGCCCGGCCGTTTCACCATCGGTGTCATTCAAGCCGCGCACGCGCCATTGTTCTGGCGCCGAAGGGGGAGCGGAAGCGGCCGCCGTTGCGACACGCGTTTGGGACACCTCCGCGGCGGTGCGCGTTGTCTGTGAGTTCGGCGCCACGGCTGCCCTATCTCCATCGGCCTCTGCTGCCGGGGCCGGCCTGCTCTCACCGGCGCTGCGCTCGGGCTCGTTCAGCAGGGGAGGCTCGGGCGCGGAGCGCCGCTCTGTCCAAAACATCCAGCCGCTGATCAACACGGCCGCGAACGCCAAGGTCAGCAACCCGGACGCACTCATGGAGAAACGCGCCACTCTGCGCGCGCCGGCGTGCCGCCCCCCGACACGCCCCACGTTCGATGTCAACGGCCGGGAACGCTCCTGCGGACCCATACGCTCGAATGCCTGCAACACACTGGCCGCCGGAAGGTTCACCAGTCTGGCGTAGGCGCTGAGATAACCCCGGACGTACGTGACCGGCGGCAACTGATCGTAATCATCGGCCTCCAACGCCTCGATGACGCGTTGCTCCAGATGCAGCGTATCGGCGATCGAGGCCACACTGAGCCGGCAGCGCTCGCGGGCCTGGCGCAACCTCAGCCCCGGTCCGCGGGATTCCTTGGACAACGATTCGATTTCCACCTCTGTATGCAGATGTTCAGAGCCTTCCATCTTTTTCCCACTCCAGGAGCTGGCGTGTCTGAATCGAATCAGGGAATTTTCGCTGCAATAGCAGCTTGTAGCTGGCAACGGCGTCCTTGTCACCAAGCGCGTGCGCCAGGCGAATGCCCAGCCAAAGGGTGCTCGCCGACTGCGGCGCCACGGCGAGATAGCGCTGGTAATAGCCCTGCGCCGACAGAAAATGCTTGTCATCGAAGCGCAGCTGCGCCATGTTCCTCAGCGCCGGGGGATAACGCGGATCGAACTTGAGGGCGCGCAGGAAGAAATTTTCGGCGTCCCCCGAGTCCCCATGCTGAATGGCGCAGACACCCGCATTGGTAAGCGGTACTTGCGGGCTCTCGTAGGTCGGATTCTCCGCGGAACGTGAGAAATATCGCTCGGCTCGATCGTAGTCCCCGCGCTGGCAGAGGAAGCGTCCATAGTTGTTCAGTGCTGAAGAATTGTGCGGCTGCAGTTCGACGGCGCGCCGATAGTGCTCGCGCGCCAGCTCCGCCTTATCGAGCTGCTCGTATACAACGCCAAGTGTCATATGGGCATCGGAATTGCCTGCGTTCTGATTCAGCGCCTTCTCGAGCTTGCGCACGGCCTGCTGGAGCTCGCCTTTCTGCAGGTACCGAATCCCGAGCTGAGTGTTGATCTCGGAGGCCTTGGTTAATGCCTCTTGGCTCGGCGGCTGGGTGGAGTTCGTTGCACAACCCACCGCCCACAGCATACTGCACAGCGCAATCAGCGCAGCGGCGTATCGTCTCATCCGCGCACCGACGGCAGGGGCGGCTGATCCGGGCGAGGCCGGCGCATGCGATCGCGTACTTGACCGACCAACTGTCCACACGCGCCGGCGATGTCATCGCCGCGGGTCTTGCGCACGGTGGTGATGTAACCGGCGCGTTGCAGAATCTCGGTAAAACGCGAAATGCGTTGCAGCGGCGAACTGCGGTAGCGCGCACCGGGGAATGGATTGAAGGGAATCAGATTGATCTTGGAGGGTATACCGACCAATAAGCGGGCCAGCTGCTGCGCATGAGCGTCCGTGTCGTTGACCGCATCGAGCATCACGTACTCCCAAGTGATCTTGTGATGCGGAGTGCGCTCGACGTAGTGGCGGCAGGCCGCGAGGAGCTCGGCAAGCGGGTATTTGCGATTGATCGGGACCAGCTCATCCCGTAAGGCGTCATTGGGTGCGTGCAAGGACACTGCCAGACTGACGCGACTTACCTTGGCGAGGCGGTGGAGGGCCGGAACAATGCCCGAAGTACTGACTGTCACACGCCGTCGGGACAAGTTATAGGCGTGCTCGTCCAACATCAGGTTGCTCGCCGTCAGCACGGCGGCGAAATTGGCCAACGGCTCCCCCATGCCCATGAAGACAACATTGGTTACCTTTCGCCCGCCGCCCTCTGCCTCCAGGACTTGAGTGACGAACAACAATTGGCCGATGATCTCCGCCGCCGTGAGGTTGCGATTGAAGCCCTGCTGCCCGGTCGAACAGAACGTGCACGCCAGCGGGCATCCCAACTGGGAGGACACGCATAACGTGCCCCGCCCGGACTCGGGGATGAATACCGTCTCGATTGCGTTGTCCCCATCGAGCGTGAGCAGCCATTTGCGGACCCCGTCGGCGGAAGTCCGGTCGAAAACCGCGCTTGGTAGGCGAATTTCCGCCGCCTCGGCAAGGCCGGCTCGCAACGACTTGCCAAGGTCGGTCATGCGCTCGAACTCGAAGGTTCGTCGCTGGTGTATCCACTTGATGAGCTGAACGGCCCGGTAAGGTGCCTCCCCCAGCTGACCGAACCAGCCCCGGAGCGCTTGCCGGTCGAAGTTGAGCAAGTTGATCTTACGAGGTTCGGTGCCCGCCATCGCCTGAGCGCGCGCTAACCGCGCGAGAAGATCTCATCTTGCTCGAAGAAGAAGTGGATCTCCTGCTGCGCAGTCTCCGGCGCATCGGACCCATGCACCGCGTTGGCATCGATCGTCTCGGCGTAGTCGTGACGAATCGTGCCGGCGAAGGCCTCTGCGGGGTTGGTCGCCCCCATGATCTCCCGGTTCTTGCGAATTGCCTCCTCACCCTCTAGGACCAGGACCAGGATCGGCGCGGAACACATGAACCCGACCAGGTCCTTGAAAAAAGGCCGCTCCCGGTGAACGGCATAGAAACCCTCCGCCTGCTCGCGCGTGAGATGCATCATACGCGCCGCGACGATGGACAAACCCGCCTGCTCGAAGCGGCCACAGATCCCTCCGATAAGGTTTCTGGCAACCGCATCGGGCTTGATGATCGAAAGGGTGCGTTGCACTGGCACTTGACAATCCGTCCTCTGTTAATTCGCTGAACCGATACCTCATGGCCGCCACGTGAGGCCCGCCCGCTCCCAATCCACAGCGTGGCGCAGCAGAACGCCGACGGGCCAGCTAGACCGAAAAGCTCTCACCGCAGCCGCACTCGGCCTTGCTGTTCGGGTTACGAAAGCTGAACCGCTCGTTGAGCCCTTCACGAACGAAGTCCACTTCCAGACCGTCCAGAAACGGCAGACTCTTCGGGTCCACCACCAGTTTGATCCCGGGGTTCTCAAACACGGCATCGTGCGCGTCTACGTGGTCGGCGTAGGCCACCGTGTAGGCGAATCCAGTGCAGCCAGAAGTCTTGACACCCCGTCGCCTCCCCACTGCGGAGCCAGGTCGGGTC
>NZ_JBXWZQ010000176.1:0-2656 GCF_059432795.1 Nitrococcus sp.
CAGCGATATCGATGCCCAGGATGCCGAGCGCTACGACGTCGACTCGCGGCTGAAGGATCATGACTCGCCGGAAGCGCTCGCCATGCGCGATGAGATCGAGCACACGGTGGCTGTTGCGCTGGAGGAGCTGCCGGAGGATCTGCGTACCGCACTCATTCTGCGCGAGCTCAAGGGGCTGACGTATGAAGAGGTGGCACAGGCGATGGGCTGCCCGATCGGAACGGTGCGCTCACGCATCTACCGCGCCCGCGAGGCCGTCGACAAGCACCTCTCGCCGTTGCTTAGGTAAGCTCAAGTGCAATCGCTGTACGTCATGCGCGGGTGGGGTCTGCCCGCGCGCTGCGATGAGCGGCAAGTAAAACGCCCCCCAGGGCCAAGGCGTCGAAAACCGGGCTCCAGCACGCCAACGGCCCTGGAGTGGCGCATTCCAGCGTTCATCATCCCGTAACAAGCGGCGGATATCTTTACGCGAAAGGAAATCCAACGGATGAGGAGACACCATGCAAGACTGGATGCGCGCACTTGCCACCCACTACGAGCGCACCCGGGCGCGTCACCCGGAGGATTCGCTGCTGATCGTGTTCGATATCGACGGCACCATCCTCGATACGCGCTATCTGCTGCTCTACCTGCTGCGATCCTACGACCGCCACTACGAGACCCGGTATTTCGTGGATCTGACGCTGGAGGAGTTGACCGTCCATGAAAACCTCCTCCACCGGCAACTGCAACGTCACGGCATCCCGGCCGAGCGAATTGCGCACATCGAGGCCTTCTACCGCCGCCACCGCTGGTCCTCCAAGGCCGTGTGGGAGGCCCATCGGCCCTATCGAGGCGTGCTGGAGATCATTCGGTGGTTTCAAATGCAATCGCACACCCAGGTTGGGCTGAACAGCGGCCGCCCGGAGGGGCTGCGCCTGGCCACGCTGCGCTCTCTCAACGCCTTGGGTGCGCCGGCCGGTGTGCGCTTTCGCAGCGAGCTGCTCCACCTCAATTCCGATCCGGCCGGAGGCGATATCGCCAAGGCGAAAACAGCAGGCATCCGTGCCTTTCGCGCCGCCGGTTATCGCGTGGTCGCCGTTATCGACAACGAGCCCGCGGACCTCGCGGCTGTCACCGCCCCCGATCCGGCCGCCGATATCCTGCCCCTGCACGCCACCACGTTGTTCGAGTCGAAACGCATGCTCAGCCCGCAAGGCACGGTACGCGGCCGTCGCTACGACATCACCGCACTGATCGCCGGGCGCAAGCTGACCCAAGCCGGCGTGGCGATGCGCACGAAGAGCGGTGGCGCAGACTTTTAACGCACCAGCGGCGCGCCAAGGGCGTGATGCTCGAGAGCACTGCACCCCGAGCGAAAAAGGGCTCCCCCGCTTCCGCCGCGCCATTGAACTCCGGTGATTGGCGCGGGTCGAATCGCAAACGGCGTCCGGATTCTTGGCGTCCAGACAAGCGCCCTGCCGGAAGATGGAAGGCCGATCAGTGGTGGCTACAAGTGATAGTGCTTGCTCTCTAGTTTTGACCGCGAGTTCACCCGGTCGGCATCGATGAGCCCAGGGACGCGCTATGCCGCAGATCTTTCGCCCGCGGGCGAATGACTTGGTTTTCGTGATCATCGCCGGCCTGGTGATCACCGTGCTGGGGATCGCCGCCATCGGTTGGGGGCTCAGCCGCTCGCCTTATGTGACCGGCGTCGGCTTCACCCCGCAGCAGCCGGTCCCATTCAGTCATAAGCATCATGCCGGGGGGCTCGGGATCGACTGCCGGTATTGTCATACCAGCGCCGAAAAATCCGCCTTCGCTGGCGTGCCGCCTACCCACACCTGCATGACCTGCCACTCCCAGCTTTGGACCAACGCGCAAATGCTCGCCCCGGTACGCGTTAGCCTGAAGCAAAACAAGCCGCTGCATTGGCGCCGAGTGACCGATTTGCCCGACTTCGTGTATTTCAATCACAGCATGCACGTGAACAACGGCATCGGTTGCGAATCCTGCCACGGCCGCGTCGACCGGATGGCGCTTATGAGACAGGCGAAACCCCTGACCATGGCCTGGTGTCTGAGCTGTCATGCCGACCCGGCGCCTCACCTGCGGCCACCGGATAAGATCACGGCGATGGGCTATGCCCCCAATCCGCACGGGCGATCGGCACAAGCGCTGCTACGGCTCTATGAAATCGATACCGATCATCTGGTCGAGTGCTACACATGTCATCGATGAAGCGAACGGACCCAGAACGTCGATGCGGCACTCCCGAGATCCGAGAGCAACTGGATGAGCTTGACCGGACCGGGGCGCTCGATCGTCTGCTCGCCGAGGCGTTTCCGCGCTTCGATGCCCTCTGGCAGGCGCGGATCAATCGGCGTGACACGCTCAAATTGATGGCCGCGAGCCTCGCTTTGGGAGGACTGGGCGGCTGCGGCGGCCCCCCGCCCGAGGAGATCGTTCCCTACGTCAATCGACCCGAGCACCTCGTCCCGGGCAGGCCGCGCTACTACGCCACGGCGAGCGTCATCGCCGGCTACGCGCACGGTCTGCTGGCGGAAAGCCACGAGGGCCGCCCCACCAAAGTGGAGGGCAACCCGCGGCACCCGGCAACGCTTGGCGCCTGCGATGTCTTCTCTCAGGCCTCCGTGCTCTCGCTCTACGACCCGGA